>NZ_JAODNI010000109.1 GCF_025465255.1 Pseudonocardia sp. | reverse complement strand
CGGACCTGGCGCTCTTCGGCGTAATGGCGGCGCTCGCTCTGGTCGTGCTCGAGTACCGCCGGGGATGGCGGCGGATCGTCGGGCTCGCGGTCGTCGCGGCTGCGTTGCCGGCTGCCTACGAGGTCTTCCGGGCCGGGTACTACGGCCTCCTCGTGCCCTCGACCGCGTTGGCGAAGGAGGCGAGCGAGGCCCGTTGGCAGCAGGGCACCTACTACCTGCTGGACCTCCTCGGCACCTACCGGCTCTGGATTCCCGCGGTCGGGCTCGTGCTCGCGGCGGCCCTGCTCGCGGTCCGCGCGCTGACGCGGCGCGGGCAGCCCGGTCCGGCGCTGGCCCCCCGGGGCCGGACCGCCGTCGTGGTCGCCGTCCCGCTGGTCTCCGCGCTACTCCTCGCGGTCTACGTGATCCGCGTCGGCGGGGACTTCATGCACGGCCGGATGCTGCTGCCTGCCCTGTTCTGCCTCGCGATGCCGGTGACGGCGGTCCCCCTGGGCCGCTGGACCACGCTGCCCGTTCTCGGTACCGCCGCCTGGGCCGTGGTCTGCCTGCTGGCGCTCCGCCCCGCCTACGGCGCGACGCTCGGCCCGAACTGGATCGCCAACGAGCGGCTCTACTACGTCTCGCTGCTCGGCAACCCGCACCCGGTCACGGCCGAGGACTACTCCACGCACCCGATGGTGGCCGAGGGGGTTGCGGTGCTGGAGGCGGCCGACGGGCAGTCGCTCGCCATCGTCGGCGCGAAGCCGGGCGGAGCCGGCTGGTGGGTCTACCCGGCGGAACGGGACTCGCTGGTCTGGCTGAACCTCGGCGTGGCGGGCGAGCTGTCACCGCTGGACGTCCAGGTGCTCGACGGCGTCGGGCTGGTCAACCCCATCGCCGGACACGCCACGGGGCTCCCGGACGGCCGGATCGGGCACGACAAGGACCTGCTGCCGGAGTGGTTCCTCGCGGACGCCGGGGTCCGCGGCGACACGGGCTTCGTCGGGCCCACCTATGTCGCCGGCGCCCGCGCCGCGCTGGCGTGCCCCAGGACCGTGGAGATGATCGCCTCGTATCGGGCGCCGCTCACCGCGGAGCGGTTCTGGGCGAACCTCACCGGCGCCGTCGAGCGCGGGCAGTACCGCTACTCACGGGACGCGGCGGAGGCGGCGACGTGCGCGCCGCTCCCCGCCGCTCCCTGACGAGTCAGTCGCGGTCGGTCGGCGGGTTCGGCGGCGCCGGACCCGCCGGGCCCGGGTTCGTCCACCCCCACATCGTCCTCGTCCCGCGCGTGACATCGGGCGAACCCGCGTCGGGGACGTACGGCTCCATCAGCCGTAGCTGGCCCCAGTCCCAGTCCCACTGGCCCTGCAGATAGGTGGGGACCACGCGTTCCCGGGCCGTCTGGTCGATCCAGGCCAGCGGCCCGCCCGTCGACGGGAAGCCCCAGTTGTCCCCGACCTCGCGCTGCTGGGTGTCCGCCATGATCCGGTAGCCCGGCACCTCGGCGACGCCCCGGTGGATGGCGAACGGCCGCAGGCAGGGGCTGGCGAACGAGGTCGGCCAGTCCAGGTAGCCGGCCTCGCCCCGCACCACGTCGGTGAGCGGGGTCAGCACCGGGACGCGCGGCTGCGCGACCGCGAGCCAGCCCTCCGGGCCGAGGGCGCGGTCCTGTGCGACCACCCGGACCCGGTCGGCCGAGGCCGCCGGCGTGCCCGCGAGATCCAGCCGCACGTCGCGCCAGCCGCTGCCGGCGGCGCCGTTGCCCTTCGGGTCCGCCGTGGTGGTGACCGCCCCGGAGGCGGCGCTCGGCGAGATGCTGTCGACCACCGTGTCGTCGGGGTCCCGGGAGAACTCGAGGGTGAGCTCGTTCCCGCCGCCGACCTGCCCGGCGACCCCCAGCACGAGTGGGGCGTCGCCGCGCCTCGCGGCGTCCGGCAGCCGGTACCACCCGGTGCGCAGGTCCCCGGTGCCGGCGCCGCCGGCCGTCCAGCTGCCCAGCACGGGGCCGCCCATCGGGCCGGTGCCGGCGACGCCGGGGTCCCGGTTCCCCTCGCCGTCGCTGTCCCGGAGCGACCCGGGACCATTCGGCGGGAGCCCGTTCGGCCCGAACCCGTCGGCGACGGCGGCTCCGCCCGCCGCCGGGAGCACCCCGGCCTGCGGGTCGGTCTCGACGAGCACGTGGCCGGCGAGCCCGCAGCCGTGCCCGGCGGGGTCAGTGACGATGTCCGCCGGCATCGAGTAGCTGCTGGACTGCTTCTGTACCCCCTTGGCCAGGGAGAACACCTCGAACAGCACCAGTAGGCCGCAGATGACCGCGATCGGTCCCGAGTTGAGGCGGACCGAGGCGGCCCGGCTGCCGGACGGCGTGGCCGGCATCGGGCGCGGGATCGTCGGCCCGCGCAGGTGCTCGAACGCGGCGATCCCGAGCGAGACGACCGTGGCGAGCAGCAGCAGCGACGTCGCCGAGACGCCCTTCACCGACACCGGCTTGTCGAACCACGGCACGCCCCAGTTGGAGACGTACCACCAGGTGTTCGGGCCGGTGAACGCCAGCGCGGTCACGGCCAGGACCGCGGCGAGGAACATGGCCTGGTTGCGGCGCGAGCGCAGCACCCCCGTGCTGGTCGCGACGGCCGCGAGCGCGGCCAGCCCGGCGCCCAGCGCGGCGAACGCGCCGAAGTGGTGCGTCCACTTCGTCGGCGTCAGGGCGAGCACGACGAACGCCAGCAGCGCGCTGCCGATCAGCCGCCGGCTCGCACCGAGCCCGGCGCCCGGGATCCGCCCGCGCCGCAGGATCACCACGGCCGATACGGCCAGGCACAGGATCAGCAGCAGCACCGGGAATCGCCGCATCAGCGAGCCGTCGCGGCTGGCGGTGAACAGCAGCTCGTAGCGGTAGAGCTCCTCGTACCAGGCCAGGTTCGGGCCGATCTCCGTTCGGACCCGGGTGGCCTCGGAGACCGCCGCCCAGCTCTGGTCGCCGAAGATGGCGACGAGCACGATCAACCCGGCGCCCGCGAGCGGCGCCAGCACCGCGAGCCAGCCCGCCGTCCGGGCGCGTTGGCCGAACAGCCGCAGCAGCGGCCGCGCCGACGCGAGGAACGGGGCCAGCGCGATCAACCCGGTCGGCGTCGCGGCCACGGCGAACGCCCCGCTGATCAGGGCCAGCGCGATCGGCATGAGCCGCCGGGTGGCGAGCGCGCGCTCCATCGCGACCAGCGAGAGCAGCGCCGCGATGACGACGACCGGCTCCGGCCGCAGCCCGTTGTCGTAGGGCAGCCAGAAGCAGAGGAAGACCCCCGCCGCGGCCCAGCCCGCCGAGCGGCTGTGCCGGACCCGGGTCCCGAGCCGGGGGAGCAGCCCGCGGCTGATCAGGAACCACGACGCGACGCCCATCGCGAACGCCGGGACCCGCAGCCAGGCGACCGAGTCGCTGATCCCGGACCACAGCGAGTAGAGCTGGTAGAACCAGCCGAAGGGGGCCTCCGGGACGTCGAACCAGCGGTAGTAGTTGCCGATGTAGCCGGAGCTCTCGGCGCCCCGGGTGATGCCCAGGATGTAGCCGTCGTCGGAGGTCATCCCGCCGATCACGACCCACAGCGCGAGCACGGCCACCACCGCCGCGTCGCGCAGGGTGTCGCGCCCGCGCAGGACCGCAGGGAGCCGCCCGGTACCGGGGAGACGCCGGCCGTCGGCGTCGTCCATGCGCCGCAGGGCCAGCAGGCTGCCGAGCAGCGCGAGGACCGCGACCACACCGGCCGCGACCTTCAGCCCGCTCGACGAGCTGTCGTAGCGGTTGTCGGTCGTGATCCGGACCGAGGTCCCGGAGACCGGGTCGAGCCGCGAGTCCAGATCCGAGTACACGCCGATCACCTGGGGCCGGTGGTCCCCGTCGAGGGTCACCACCGGTGTCCGGCCGACCTCGACGGTCGTCCGGTCGACGTCGGACACGACGTCGAGCGTGCACCCCGCAGTGCCGACGGCCACCTCGGCGACGCGCTCGCCGCGATCGTCGACGGTCAGCCTCCCGTCGGCCACGCGCACGGTCAAAGCGACGGCGGCGCCGTCCGGGGAGCCGGGGGGCGTCGTTGTGAACACGGTGGCGGGGCCGGGGACGCGGGCGTCGAGGCTCGTGACCGCCGCGCAGGGCACGCTCGCGTCGAGCCGTTCCGGGCGCAGCGCGACCAGCGGCGCGGTGACCGGGGCGGTCCCGTTCTCCGCGGTGGGCCAGCTGAGCTCGGCGGTGTTCTGCCGCACGGGCAGGAACGGGGTCGCGATCGCGAGGAGGGCCGCGAGGATGCCGAGGCCCGCAGCGACCCGGCGCCGGCCTCTCCGCGTGGGTGGGGCGCCGGGTGCAGGTCCGGGGTCGGACCGTCGATCGGCGTCCACCGTCTCGGTGGTCAGCACGGGGCGAGGCTAGACAACCGTCGCTCACCGTCGCCGGGCGCCTCCATTGCGTAGGTCCGCTCGAACGAGATCTCAAGGTAGATCGCCTGGCAACACCGACACTCTGCGTAGTCAACTGGGCTGAACGGGCGCTGTTGAGGGACGCCCGTGACGCTGACACCCGATCGGTCGTTGAGGCGAACGTGACCGTCACCGCAGCTCAAATCGCTCCCAAACGCACTGGTGAGCTGCGTGCGTTGACGGGGCTGCGGATCGTCGCGGCGGTGTGGGTCGTCGTCTTCCACTTCCACTTCACGGCCCTTCCGGGGGTGGCCGACGTCGTGGGGGTGTTCGGCCCGTTGATCACCGCGGGTGCGCTCGGGGTGGACCTGTTCTTCGTGCTGAGCGGGTTCGTGATCGCCTACACCTACCTCGAGCAGCTCGGTCCGCGGCTGCGGGCGCGGGAGACCGGGCGGTTCGTCTGGGCCCGGGCCTGCCGCATCTGGCCGGCCTATGTGCTGGTGTTCAACCTGTTCGGGATCTGGCTGGTGGCCCGCGCGGTCCTCGGTTCGGACCCGAACATCGCGTTCCAGGGGGTGCAGCCGAAGCTCGGGCTCGGGCAGTGGCTGCAGCAGATGTTCATGGTCCAGCTGTGGGACCAGCCGTTCTTCGACGGGGCGTCGTGGGTCGGCTCCACCTGGTCGATCAGCGCGGAGTGGCTCGCCTACGTGCTGTTCCCGGTGGCCGCGGTGGTGCTGTACCGGCTGCGGAATTTGTCGGTCGTCGTCCTGGCGCTGGGGGCGCTGGGGCTGATGGCGCCGATCGCGCTGGCCTACGTGTCCACCGGCAGCCCGTACTACCCGTGGAGCTGGGCGGTGCGGATCCTGTGCGGCTTCGGCGGAGGAGCGCTGACCTACCTTGTCGTGCGGCGGCTGCGGGCGTCGGACGGGGTCCGCCGGGCGGCGTCCTGGATCGGCACGGCGACGCCAGTGCTGATCGCCGTCGGCCTGCTCGCCGGGGAGCTCGCCGGCCCGGGCCGCGGCGGCGCGGTGATCGTGCTGTTCCCGCTGCTGGTCGGGTCGCTGGCGCTGGCCGATCGGGGGATCGCCCGGCTGCTGTCGACGGAGCGGATGGTGCACGGCGGGCGCATCTCCTACGCGCTCTACCTCGTGCACATCCCGATGTTCGAGGTGTTCTGGCTGGCCCTGCGGCGCTTCGGGGGATCCGACGGCGGCGCGGTGCCGGCCGGGAACACGCTGCTGGCGCACGTGGTGGGGATGCTGGTGCTGGTGGCGACGCTGCCGGTCGCGCACCTGCTGTTCGTGGGGGTGGAGGAGCCGGCCCGGCGGCGGCTGAGGGTGCTGGGGAGCGTCCCTCGCCGCGCCGGCTCGGCGGACCCGGTCCTGCACGTCGCGGCGGAGCCGACCGCAGAGGCGCCGATGGTGGGAGCCGTCCCGAGGCAGGACCGGCCCGTCGGCAACGACGAGGCGCGGCGGGACCCGGAGACGCAGGCGATCCGCGTCGTCCGGCAGCCGCTCGCGAAGGAGCCGGTGCGGGACGAGGAAGCCCGACGCGATCCCGAGACCCGGGGCATCCCGATCGCCCGGCCTTCGACCGGGCCGGTCCCGGTGGTCCCCGGCCAGCAGCGCAGCGAGGTCCCCGCACGCGTCCCGGCAGCCGCGCCGGCCGTCTCCCGCGACGACGCTCCGACTGGGGAGCCGGACGTCGCCGCGGGAGCGGTCGGCCGCGCGATCGTCGCGCGCCGGGCCGGGATCGAGCCGCGGACGAAGCTGGCTGCGGACCTCGTCGCCGCCTCCGCCGCCGGCGCCGCCCGGAGCGGCCCGGGGAAGCACCGCCCGGGCCCGGGCCGGGGCAACCGTGGTTGGATCGACTCGCCGCAGTTCGGGGCCCAGCCCACGCCCTGAGGAGCCGGGGCGCACCGGTTCCGGGCTCGCGGCACACGCTGCCGGTCGAGAACGGAACCCCACGAACCTGCGATGAGCGCGACATCCTCGGGTGAACGCCCCGTGCACGATCCCTCCGGCCCGACGCTGCCCCCCGAGCGTCTCCTGGGCTGGTACGTCCGGTTGATCCGGCACTACGTCGGCCGGGGTCCGTACCTCGACGCCGGCTGCGCGACGGGCGGCTTGATGCGCCGGCTGATCGAGCTCGGCCCGGTGTCCGGGCTGGCCTTCCCCAGCACCGCCGCGGCCGTGGTCCGGGACGAGGCGCCCGGCTGTCCCGTCTACACGTCGGCGGCGGAGCTGCCGACCGAGGAGTTCCGCAGCCTGGCCGCGCTGCACGTCCTGGACCGGATGAACGCGGCAGCCGGGGACAAGGCCGTCGCCTGCTGGCGGCGCGTCCTGCGACCCGGCGGGCGCGCCCTGGTCGTCGTCGCGGACTCGACGGGCCGGGCGCACCGCCTCACCGGGGACGCCCGGCGCACCGCGCCCTTCCCTCGCCCGCACGCGGAGTGGCGGGAGCTGCTCGACGGCGCCGGGTTCGTCGTCTGGCACGAGGGCAGCGACGGGCTGTGGAACGGCCCCTACGGCCGGCTCCCGTCGTGGCTCGACGCCCGCGCCGAGGCCCCGGTGGCGTCCCAGCTCTCGTCCGGACGACTGGTGCTCAAGCCGGGAGCGGGGGAGTCCTCGGTGTTCGTGGTGGAGAACCCGGCCTAGGTTCCCGATACGTAACGTGACGAGAATCCGTGGGATACCCCCGAAAGGGGTGCGCTGGGTACGTTGCCGGGCGTGGATGTCGCCGAGCGCTCGCCCTCCGGTCGGGGGGATCCGACGACCGACCCCCGCTTGCTCGCCCCCACGCGTCCTCCGGCACGCGGGCGCCTTGTCGTCGCCGCCTTCGGCGGGCTGCTGGGGCTGGCGCTGTTCCTGCTCGCGCGCCGGGCCCTGATCGACGACGCGTACATCACGCTGGACTACGCGCGGTCCCTCGCCTTCCACGGGCAGTGGGCCCTGGAGCCGGGACACCAGGCCAACACCGCGACCTCACCGCTGAACGTCCTGCTCCTCGCGGGGTTCTCGCTGGTCACCCGGGACCCGGTCATTGCGGTCGGGGTCCTGCTCGTGGTGGCGCTGGGGGTGCTCGGGTGGGCCCTCTCCTCGATCGGCCGGATGCACGGCCGCCCGTTCCTGTTGCCCGCGCTGGGCGTCGCCGCCGTCGCGGTGTGCCCGCTCCTCGCCTCGACGGTGGGGATGGAGACCTACCTCGCCGTCGCGCTCGTCGCCTGTCTCGCCCGGGCCGCGGTGTACCGACGGCCGGTCGAGGCCGGGGTGGTCGTCGGGCTGCTGGTCCTGACCCGGCCGGACCTCGTCGCGTTCGGGCTCGCGGCGCTGCTGGTCCCGGCGTTGTTCCGGCGGGCGCTCGTCGTCGTCGGTGTGGCGGCCGCCGTCGCGCTGCCCTGGTTCGTGACCAGTTGGCTGGTGCTCGGTTCCGCGTTGCCGGACACCGTCCTGCTGAAGGTCGGGGACCACTGGGGCCCCTGGACCTTCGGCAACGGGCTGCTCCTCTACCACGACACCTACCCGGCGGCGGTGCTCCTGTCCGTCCTCGCCGCGGGGGCGGGCGTGCTGGCCGCCGTGGTGACCGTCCTCGTCCGGCTGGTGCGGAGGACGGGCCCCGAGCTCGAGCTCGTCGCGGTGTGGGGCGTCGGTGCCCCGTTGCACGCCGGCGTCTACGTCGGCCTCGGCACCGCCCCGTACCACTGGTACTACGGTCCCGCGATCGGCGCGCTGACGATGCTGGCGGTCATGAGCCTCGCCCCGGCGCCCCGACCGGTTCGCGGGCTGGGCATCGCGGCAGGGGCGACGCTCGTCGTCGTCGGGGGAGGGTTCCTGGTGCGCCACCCCTGGTCCACGCCGCCGATGACGACCAACTGGGCGACTGCCGAGCAGTACGCCGCCGTCGCCGCGGGAGTCCCGGCCGGGACCGTGGTGCTGTCACCCGGTGAACCGGGGACGATCGCCTACTACTGCGACTGCACCGTCGTCGACGCGTTCTCCGACCGGGCCCTCGTCGCCAGGGGCCTCGCGGATCGCGAAGCGGCGGGCGGCCCGCTGCAACGCGCGATCCTGAGACTCAACTACGCCCGGCTGCGGACGGGCCCGCCGATGACCCCGACGATGCGGCTCGTGTTCTCCGAGACCGGTCCCGGTGTGGCGGCCTCGTCCCCGTGGCGGGCGGCGGGGGTGATCCGCGTGGCACCCGTTCTCGTCGGCGGGTGATGATGCAGGCATGGCAGAGCTGCTCCCGCTGGACCCCGACCAACTGCTCACGACGACCCGTTCGGTGCGCAAACGTCTCGACTACTCGCGCCCGGTGCCGATCGAGGTGATCCGGGAGGCCCTCGAGGTCGCGCTGCAGGCGCCGAGCGGCAGCAACGTGCAGGGCTGGCACTGGATCGTGCTGACGGACCCGGACAAGCGCAAGGCCGTCGCGGACTACTACGCCGAGTCCTTCGACGGGTATCGCCGGTCCGCCGGCTACGCGGGCCGGCAGGCGGGTTACGAGGGCGACCGCGCCGAGACCCAGCAGCGGGTCGCCTCCAGCGCGGAGTACCTCGCCGAGACGATGGCGGACTGCCCGGTGTTGATCATCGGTGCGATCCAGGCCGGCGAGGAGCTGCCGCAGGGTAACCAGGCCGGCCTCTGGGGCTCGCTCCTCCCCGCCGCCTGGAGCCTTCAGCTTGCCCTGCGCGCCCGGGGGCTGGGCAGCGCCTGGACCAGCCTGCACCTCAAGCACGAGAAGGCGATCGCGGAGCTCCTGGGGATGCCGGCGGACGTCCGCCAGGGCGTCCTGCTCCCGGTCGCCTACACGAAGGGCACCGACTTCAAGCTCGCCCCACGCCAGCCCCTGGACACCGTCCTGCACGTCAACGGCTGGTGACCTGTGCGCGTGAAACCTCGCTAGAACGAGGTTTCACGCGCACAACCCCCATCGACCTGCGAGAACGAGTTGTCCACATCCTGACCTGGTTGTCCACAGGCCGGACGCTCATCCCCTCGGCGGGCAGTATCGGCGGAATGGTCGACGGTATGCCGATCATCCGTCCCGACAGCCCGCCCCCGACCTGGCCGGTCCTCCTGGCGGAGCAGCACGGCGTCGTCTCCCATCACCAGCTCCGCGCCCACGGGTTCACGGTCGCCCGCATCGCCGCCGAGATCCGCGCCCGTCGCTGGCAGCAGGTGCTGCCTCGGGTCTATGCGACCTTCACCGGGGCCCTGCCACCCGAGGCACTCGTCGTCGCCGCCCGGCTCTACGGCGGCCCGTCGGCGCTGCTCAGCCACCGCACCGCCGCGGAACGCTGGGGTCTCCTCCCGCCCGGGCCGACGCTCCCGATCGAGATCACCGTGCCCTACGGGCGCTCGGCCGTCTCCCAGCTCCCGTTCGTGCTGCTCCACCGGTCCCGGGCCCACCGGCATCTCGTGGCGGCGACCGACCCGCCGATGACGAGCAGGGCGGACACCGCGATCGACGTCGCCGTCGCCGAGCCCGACGCCCGCGCGGCCCGCCAGCTGCTCACGGCAATCCTGGGGACGGGAAGGGTGAGCCCGAACGACGTCCGCCGCAGGCTCCTCGAACGCCCGCCGCTCCGGTACCGGAATGCACTGGACGAGGCGGTGCGGATGGTCTCGGGCGGTGTGCAGTCCGTCCTGGAGGAGCGCTACGCCGTCGACGTCGAACAGGCGCACGGCCTGCCGGCCGGACGACGTCAACAGCCCGTCGTGGTCGACGGCCGGGCCCTGTACGAGGACGTCGTCTACGACGGCGCGGGCGCCCGTCTCACCGTCCGGCTCGACGGCCGGTCGCACCTGCAGGCGGACGTGGCGCTGAAGGACAGGCGCCGGGGCAACGCCGCGGAGCTCGCCGGCCGGGCGAGCCTGGTGTTCGGCTGGAGGGAGGTCTCGACCACCCCCTGTGTGGTCGCCGCCGAGGTGACCACGGTCCTGCTCCGCTCCCGGGCCAACCTCGCCCGAAACACCTGTTCCCGCTGCTCAGGTGAGGTTGTGAGTGCCTAGCCTCGCTCTAACGAGGCTGCGCACTCACAGGGGGAGGCGGCGGAAGATCGGGCGTGGGACGTGGCGGAGCGCGGACATGACGAAGCGCAGCGGGGCCGGGGCCCAGACGAGCTCCTTCTTCCCGCGGACGGCGTCCACGATCACCTCGGCGACCGCCTCCGGCGTCGTCGACAGCGGAGCCGCCTTGAGGCCCTCGGTCATCTTCGTGTGCACGAACCCGGGACGGACGACGCTCACCGTCACGCCGAACGGCCGCAGCGCCTCGGTCAGTCCGGTGTAGAACGCGTCCAGCCCGGCCTTGGTGGAGCCGTAGACGAAGTTCGAGCGGCGCGCCCGCTCCCCGGCCACGGACGACAGCGCGACGAGCGAGCCGTGCCCCTGCGCCTTCAGCTTGTCGCCCACGGCCACCCCGACGGACACCGCCGCCGTGTAGTTGACCTGCGCGAGCTCGACGGCGGTCTGCACGTCCGTCCACGCCTGCTCGTTGTCCCCGAGCAGCCCGAACGCGACGATCGTGACGTCGACGTCCCCGTCCGCGAACGCCTTCTCGACGACCTCGGGGTGCGTGTCCAGGGCCAGCGCGTCGAAGTCCAGGGTCTCGACGGCGCAGCCGCGGCTCTCGAGCCGGACCTTCGCCCCGTCGAGCCTGGGCGACGGGCGGGCGGCGAGGACCACGCGCAGCGGCCGGTCCCCCGCGAACGCCTCGACGGCGGCGAGCCCGATCTCGGACGTGCCACCCAGCAGCAGGATGCTCTGCGGGTTACCCACGGCGTCGATCATCAGAGGAGCTCCAGTCGTCGTGCGAGGTCGGACGCGAACACGCCCTCGGGGTCCACGGTGGCGCGGATCTTGCGCCACTCGTCGAGCCGCGGATAGCCGCGGCGGATGGCCTCCGGCGTCGTCCGGGACTCCTTGGCCAGGTAGTGCCGGCCGCCGGCGTCGAGCACGATCGCGTCGAGCTCCGCGCAGAGCGCGCCGAGGCCGGGGCCGATGGGGATGTCCAGGCACAGCGTCCAGCCCGGTCTCGGGAAGGAAAGCGGTGCCCGGTTGCCCTCGCCGAAGCGCTTCAGCACGTTCAGCGCGGACACGTGCCCGGCCGCGGTGACCCGCTCCAGCACGGTCCGGATCACGTCGCCCCGCTCCAGCGGGACCACGAACTGGTACTGCAGGAACCCGTGCGGCCCGTACCCGCGGTTCCACTCGCCGATGATGTCCAGCGGGTGCAGGAACTGCGTGATGTTCTGGATCGCCCCCGTCCTGGTGGGCGACTTCCGGTACCAGGCCTCGCTGAAGATCTTCCCGGTGAGCTTGTTGAGCAGCCCGGGCGGGAAGACGTCCGGGACGGTCAGCAGCTGCGGCGCGTCGAACTTCAGCGGATCCCTGCGCTGCTTGGGCGTCAGGTCCGCGAGCGTCGCATGGTTCGCCCTGGTCAGGATGCCGCGGCCGAAGTGCTCGCCGGTGGTGACGGCGTCGAACCAGGAGACGGACTCGGCGTATTTCTCATCGTCGCGGGTCTGGCGGTCCATGAGGTCCGCGAGGTTGTCGATCTGCTCGGTGTCGACCTTGAAGTACGCGGTCTCGACGTGGTGCAGCTTCAGCACGGCCCGCACGACGACGCCGGTGAGCCCCATGCCGCCGACGGTGGCCCAGAACAGCTCGGACTCCGGGCCGTCCGGCGTCAGCTCGCGCACGGTGCCGTCGGCCGTCACCAGCGTCATCGCCTCGACGTGGTTGCCGAAGCTCCCGACGACGTGGTGCGCCTTGCCGTGGATGTCCGCGCCGATCGCGCCACCGATCGTCACCTGGCGGGTGCCCGGGAGCACCGGCAGCCAGAGCCCGAACGGCAGGGCGCGGCGCATCAGCGTGTCCAGGGACACCCCGGCGTCGACGACGACCCGGCCCGAGTCCGCGTCGATCGAGTGGACCGACGTCAGGCCGGTCATGTCGAGGACGGTGCCGCCGGCGTTCTGCGCGGGATCGCCGTAGGAGCGTCCGAGTCCACGGGCGATGATCCCGCGCGGGCCCGCGGTGGTGATCGCGGCGGCGACCTCCTCCGGGTTCCGCGGCGTGATCACCGTGGCCACGGTGGGCGCGGTGCGGCCCCATCCGTGCAGGGCGCGGGTCTCGCTGGGCAGGCTGGTCATCGCGGCCCAGGCTACCGGGGGACGCGCCGCGACCCGGACGGGCCGTCGGTCCACCGGGGCGACCGCCCGGAACAGCACGAACCCGGCCTGTGCGACGCTGCCCCGGTGTCCGACCCGACCGCCGTCCCCGCGCGGTCCCGCCGGACCGCCCCGGCACCGGCGATCGCGTTCGTCCTCTACCTCGCCGGCTCGCTGGCTCTGCACCGCGACGCCCTGGGCCGCTTCGGGAGCGCGACGATCGGGCGCGTCAGTGCGGATCCGGACGGTTTCACCTGGTGGTTGAACTGGCTGCCCTACGCCCTCGGCCACGGTCACAACCCGCTGTTGACGGACTTCCAGCACTACCCGCTGGGCGTGAACGCGATGTGGAACACATCGGTCCCGGTTCTCGGCCTGCTGCTCGCGCCCGTGACGCTGACGGCCGGTCCCGTCGCCGCGTTCAACACCGGGATGGTGCTCGGCCCGGTGGTCGCCGGGGTGGCGACGGTCGCGGCGTTGCGGCCGTACGTCCGCCGCGCGTCGCCGCGGATCGTGGCCGGCGCGCTCTACGCGTTCTCCCCGTTCACCCTCGCCCACCTCTCGGCCGGGCACCTCAACCTGGTCTGGCCGGTGCTGCCGCCGGTGCTCCTCTACCTGGCGCACCAACTTTTCGTCGCTCCGGTGAGAAAGCCCCTCCTGACCGGCGCCCTCACCGGGCTCGCGCTGGCGGTCCAGACCGTCCTCTACACACAGACGGTCGCCGCCGGTGCCCTGATGCTGCTGGTCACGGCCCTCGTCCTGGCGGCCCGATTCCCCCGGGAGGTCCCGGAGCGGCTTCCCGCCCTGGCCCGGGCGGGCGTGGCCTGCGTCTGCACCTACGCCGTCCTCGCCGCCTACCCGCTCTACCTCGTGCTCGCCGGCCCCGTCCGCCCGCGCGTGCCGATCCGGGTGCCGGAGTACGGCAGCACGGACCTCGCGAACGTCCTGTCGCCGACCTTCCTGAGCGCGTTCCGGCCCTTCGGCACCTCGCCGATGGTCGGGAACCTGGGGGAGCAGGGCGGCTACCTCGGCGTCGCGGTGCTCGTGCTGCTGCTCGTCGCGGTCGTGACGGTCCCCGCGACCCGGCTTCCCGCCGTCGTCGGTGTGATCGTGTCCGTCCTCTCGCTCGGTCCGACGCTGCACATCGCCGCCCGCAGCACGGACATCACGCTGCCCTGGAAGGCCTTCACCGGGCTGCCGCTGCTCGGCGAGCTCGAGCCGGTGCGGCTCCAGGTGTTCACGACGCTGGCGCTCGCGACGGTCGTCGTCCTGTTCCTGGACCGGGTACCCGCCTTCCCGCCCGTCCCGCGGGTGCTCGCACTGGTCGCCGCCGCGGCCGCCGTCGTCTCCTGGCACCCGGCCGACGCCCAGCGGGTCCAGCCCGCCGGCCCGCCGGCCTTCGTCGCCGAGCTGGCGACGCACCTGCGCCCGGGGGACGTCGCCGAGATCCACCCGCGGCCGACGAGCTGGTGGTACGGCGGCGCGGACGCCCTGCGGTGGCAGGTCGCCTCGGGCATGGCCTTCCGGATGACCGGCGGGTACTTCATCGGCGCGGATGAGCGGAGCCCGCTGCTGATCGAGTCCCCGCGGAACCGCTACCAGTACGGCGCCAACTGGGCCGAGCGCGGCCTGCCGCCACTCGACGCCGCGTACGCCGCGTCCGCGGCCGCTGACCTGCGGCGATCCGGCGTGACGATCGTGCTAGTCGTCCCGGAACCCGGCCGGGACACGGCGGCCCTGGTGGACTGGACGCGGCGCGTGACCGGGGCGGAGGGCGAGCCGCTGGACGGCGCGTTGCTCTTCCGTGTGCACTAGGGACACCGTGATCGTGACCCGCGGCTAATCTGACCCGGGTGAGCGTGCAGCCCCATCCCGGAGACCGTCCGCGGCTCCGGATCTCCGACGCGGACCGGGAGCGTGCCGCCGCGCGCCTGCACGAGGCGCTGGGCGAGGGCCGGATCACGATGGCCGAGCTGGAGGACCGGCTCGCGGTCGTCTACGCCGCCCGCTACGCCGCCGATCTCGTGCCGCCGCTCGAGGACCTCCCCGGCGAACCCCTGGACGTCATGCTCCCGCCGCCACCGCTCTCGACGCCCGTCGGCCCGCCGCTGGTCCTGCGCGGCGGGATGGGGACGCTGCGCCGGACGGGCGCCTGGTCCGTCCCGGCGCGGCTGCGGGTGCAGAGCACGGTCGGCGCGGTCCTGCTGGACTTCTGCGACGCCACGCTGAGTTATCCGGTGATCGAGGTGGAGCTCGAGCTCGGCGCCGGCGCGGCCCGGCTGCTGGTCCCGGACGACGCGACGGCGGACGTCGACGACCTGGTGTCGGGCATGGGCAGCGTCCGCAGCCGGGTCCCGATCGTCCCCCTCGCGGGCCACCCGCACTTCCGGATCTACGGCCGCACCGGGATGGGCTCGGTCCTCGTCCGGCGCCGCTTCCACTTCGCCGGGAGGGCCTTCTAGCCCGTGCGCGGAAAACCGTTGCCAGGGCGACGGTTTCCGCGCACGACCGATGTCCGGGGCACGACGGGTCAGGTGAACCTGCGCCCCTCGTCCCTCCGGTACGCCCACACCGCGACCGCCGCGGTGACCACGGTCCACACCGCGAACACCACCAGCGCCAGCCCGTCCGGTGACGTGCCGGTCGTCGCCCGGACGACCAGGTCCCGCGCCCCGCGAGGGCAGCAGCGCCGAGAACGCCTGGAGCCTGCGACGATCCAGAATCCGAGCAGGTAGTTGGTGAGATCGCCCCAGATCGCGCCGCTGAGGAGGTAGAGCGCGCCGACGAGGAAGACGAACAGCGCGGGGACGAGGACCGTCACCGCCGCGTCGGGCAGGTCGAGCCGGGTCGCCATGGCGGAGACGATCACGCCGAGCGCGGTCATGGTGACCGGCCAGGTCAGCCCGTAGAGCAGGCCCTGCTTCGACGACTCGCCGGCGACCCCGCGTCCGCTGCGGATCCCGACGAACGCGCTGGTTCCCACACCGGCCAGGACCAGCAGCGCGGTTCCCCAGGACGCCGCCGTTACCGGGGGCCGAACCGGTGCCGGTGAGGAACCAGAGCACCCGATGATCAGCCAGACGGCACCCCAGAGCGCGAAGAGCACAGCCGTGTTCGGCCCCTGCTGCGAGTTGGCCCGTGCCTGCTCCCGGCGGATGACGGGAAGGGGCGCTACCGGACGAGAATGCGGTCGGTGCGGGTGAGTCCCAGGTCAGGAGCGGAAGACGACCGTCCGCAGCATGACGAAGTTGATCGCGGTGGCGGTGCCCTGGGAGATCACCCAGGCGAGCGAGGCCTTGAACGCCATCTCCGGCAGCAGCG
Organism: Pseudonocardia sp.; assembly: GCF_025465255.1. Taxonomy (GTDB): domain Bacteria; phylum Actinomycetota; class Actinomycetes; order Mycobacteriales; family Pseudonocardiaceae; genus Pseudonocardia. Next base: position 10,066 of record NZ_JAODNI010000109.1, on the reverse strand, counting down.
CCAGGGCCAGCGAGTTGACCCCGACGGCGATCGCGAAGGTCGTCGCGTAGAGGAGGACGAAGCCGGCGAGCCGGCCACGGCCGGCGGCGCTGTCGCCGAAGGTGAACCGCTTGTTGAGGAAGTACGCCGTGGTCGTCCCGCAGATGAAGCTGACGGCGCGGGCGAGCCAGGGGTCCGTGCCGAACGAGAGGAACAGGTGGTAGATCCCGAAGTCGACCGCGGCGGACACCACCCCGACCGCGACGAACCGGACCAGTTGTGCGACGAGGCCGGGCGCGGCGGTCCCCTCGGATCGGGTGGCGGTCACCCGTCGAGGGTAGCGGCGCTCCCCTGTGGGTCCGGAACCGGCGCGACGGCCGCTCGCCGGCCCGCGCGACGGGAACGGCCGACTCGCGTGCCAGCAACCGCCGACTCGCGCGACCGAAACCGCCGACTCGCGGGGACGCCGGGTTACGGGGCGCGGTGGAACTGCTCCGCCCGGCCCTGGTTCAGCAGCTTCAGCCAGGTCAGGAACGCCCGCGGGTCCTTCCGGGTCACCAGGAAGTACCAGGCGAACCGGGGGACCTCGAGCAGGCCGATCTTCCGCATCCCCGGCTGGCTCATCAGGTACCCGCGGTTGCGGTAGGTGTAGTAACGCTTCGTCGCGTCGCCCGGGTCCTGCGCGTGCAACCGGCCACCGAGCATCGGCTTGAACTCGTCCGAGCCGTACGGGTGCAGGTACGTGGCGTGCAGTGCGGTACCGAACGGCAGTCCGGAGCGGACCAGGCGGCGGTGCATCTCCACCTCGTCGCCCCGGACGAACAGGCGCAGGTCCGGCACGCCGATGACGTCGAGCGTCGAGGCCCGGAACAGCGCGCCGTTGAAGAACGAGGCGATGCCCGGGAGCAGCTCCGCGTCCCCCTCGCCGTCCGCCGCGAGCAGGGCGGTCCGGGTGCGGTGCCAGGTCAGCCCGCGGCGCAGCGGGAACGCGAGGCGGTCCGGCTCCGCGAGGTCCGCGACGACGGGCGAGACGGCCGCGAGCCCGCGCCGTTCCGCCAGGTCGAGGCAGGTGGCCAGCGCGTCCTCGCCGCCGGCGTGGCCGTCGTCGTCGCCCAGCCAGACCCAGTCGGCGCCCATCGCGAGCGCCTGGAGCATGCCGAGCGCGAACCCGCCGGCGCCGCCCAGGTTCCGCCAGGACGGGAGCCAGGTGGCGGGCAGCCCGCAGGCCTCGACGACGTCGCGTGCGGGCTGGTCCGGCCCGTTGTCCACGACGATCAGGTGCGCGATCGGGTGCGTCTGCTTCGCCATCGCGGCGAGGGAGTCCACGAGCATGGCACTGCGGTGCCGGGTGACGACGACCGCGACGACGCTTCCGGGCGGGAGCTGCCCGCGCGGTGCCGATCGTTCGCCCGCGAGCTCGCTCACCGGGCCTCGCGGTGCGCGTAGTGCTCGGCCAGAACGTCCCGGCCCTTGTAGTGGTGCAGGACCTCGCGCAGCGGGCCGTACTCCTTGATCGTGCCGTGCTCCATCCAGATCGCGGTGTCGCACAGATCCGCGAGGAACTCGTCGGAGTGGGAGGCGAACACCAGGATCCCGGAGCGCTCGACCAGCTCGTTGAGCCGGTCCCGCGCCTTGGCCAGGAACTCCGAGTCCACGGCGCCGATGCCCTCGTCGAGCAGCAGGATCTCGGGATCGATGCTGGTCACGACGCCGAGCGCGAGCCGGACCCGCATGCCGGTGGAGTAGGTGCGCAGCGGCATCTCGAGGTAGTCGCCGAGCTCGGTGAACGCGGCGATGTCGTCGATCCGGGTCGCCATCTGCTTCTTGGTCATCCCGAGGAAGAGGCCGCGGATCAGGATGTTCTCCAGCCCGGAGATCTCCGGGTCCATCCCGACGGCGAGGTCGAAGACCGGCGCGACCTTCCCGCGCACGGCCGCCCGGCCGCGGGTGGGCTCGTAGATGCCGGACATCAGGCGCAGCAGCGTGGTTTTGCCGGCGCCGTTGTGCCCGACGAGCGCGACGCGGTCCCCCTTGCGCAGGGAGACGGTGATGTCCCGCAGCGCCTCGATGATCGGCACCTTGCTCTCGGTGCCGATCCGTCCGCCCGCGCGCCCGAGCACGGACTTCTTCAGCGAACGGGTCTTCGCGTCGAAGATCGGGAAGTCGACGCACGCGGCGTCGAGGTCGATGCTCGGCACCGGTGCGGGGCCAGGAGAGTTCACGGACACGTCCTCAGACCCAGTAGGCGACGCGGGCGCGGTAGTTACGCAGGCACAGCATGCCGACGATCCAGCCGACGACGGTGATGACGCCGACGACGGCCCAGAACCGCCAGATCGTCGGTTCGCCCAGCAGCGGGCGGCGCAGGATCTCGACGAAGTGGAACACCGGGTTCAGCTCGACCAGCCGAGCCCGTTCGGCGACGGCGGCGTTCGCGCTGAGGATGTCCACGGACCAGACGATGGGGGTCATGTAGAAGACCAGCTGCACGACGCTCGCGATGATCGGCGGGATGTCCCGGAACCGCGTCGCGAGGATGCCGGAGAGGATCGCGATCCAGCCGCCGTTGAGCATCAGCAGCAGGAACGCCGGGATCGCCAGCAGCAGCGACCAACCCAGCGGATGTGGGAACACGATCATCAGCACGGCCCAGATGACCAGGTTGTGCAGGAAGAACAGCGTCTGCCGCCACACGAGCCGATAGACGTGCAGGCTCAGCGGGGCCGGCAGGAACTTGATCAGGCCTTCGTTGGCGATGAAGACCTCGCTGCCCTCGAGGGTGCAGCCGCTGACGAAGTTCCAGATCAGCAGGCCGACCGCGACGTGCGGCAGGAAGGTCTCGATCGGGAGCCCGAAGAGCACCGAGTACAGCAGCCCCAGGCCGAGCGCGATGACGCCCATGCTGATGCTGATCCACAGCGGCCCGAGGACGGAGCGGCGGTAGCGCTGCTTGATGTCCTGCCAGCCCAGGTGCCCCCAGAGCGCGCGCTGCTTCCAGCCCTGGGACAGGTCTCCGAACGCCCGCGACCAGCTGCGTGAACCCGGGGCATCGGCGATCACCGGGCGCGCACGCCCGGTGCTGCTGTCGTCGACGGTCACGGCCACCCGGTGAGGGTACCCACGGCCGGGGGAGGGACCGTGCGCCGGGCCGCGACCGGTCGGTCGAGGCGTGACGCCGCCACCCCCGCTGCCGGCGCGACCGCGGTTCTCACACGGAAGAGGCAGGTCAGAGGTACTGGCCGGTGCCGCGGCCCATGCCCTCGGGCACCTGCCCCGGCTGCCCGCCGATGCCGGGCGGGAGCCCCTTGCGCATCTGCTCGAGCTGGGCGCGCGCCGCCATCTGCTGGGCGAAGAGCGCGGTCTGGATGCCGTGGAACAGCCCCTCGAGCCAGCCGACGAGCTGCGCCTGCGCGATCCTCAGCTCGCCCTCGGACGGGACGCTGTCGTCGGTGAAGGGCAGGCTCAGCCGGTCCAGCTCTTCTTTCAGTTCGGGCGCGAGGCCGTCCTCCAGCTCCTTGATGGAGTTCTGGTGGATCTCCTTGAGCCGGGCGCGGGAGGCCTCGTCCAGCGGTGCCGCGCGGACCTCCTCCAGCAGCTGCTTGATCATCGTGCCGATGCGCATGACCTTCGCGGGCTGCTCGACCATGCCGCCGACGCCCTGGTCGTCGCCCTGGTTCTCTGCCCCCTGGGGCACGCGCGCCACACCCACCGGCCGGCCGTCCGGACCGATGACCATGACCTGCTGCTCCTGGGCGTCTCCGCTGCTGTCGTCTCCTGATGCGTCTCCTGGTGCGGTCATGCGCCCATTCTGGCCCCGGGCGGCGGCGCGCGCGGATCGGCCGGGCCTTCCCGGCGACGCCAGGCGACGCCGGGCGCGCCGTTCGCGCCGGTCGGCGCTCTGCGGCATCCGCGGAACGGGCCCTCGCTAGCGTGTCGCCATGGCCTTCGACGTCGCCCGGGTGCGCGGGCTGGTCCCCGCCGTGGGCGACGGCTGGATCCATCTCGACACCAGCGCGGGGATGCCGATGCCCGAGCCCGTCGCGTCGGCGACGATCGCCGCGATGCGCGCCCCGGTCGGGACGCCCGGCGGCGCGTCCCCCGCCTCCCAGGCCGTCACCCGGATCGAGCGGGCGGCACGCGAGGCCGTCGCGGACCTGGTGGGCGCCGACCCGCGAGGTGTCGTGCTCGGCCCGGGCCCGGCGTCGCTGCTCCTTCGGCTGGCCGGCGCGGTCTCCGAGACCTGGCTGCTCGGCGACGAGATCGTGCTGACCAGCCTGGACGAGCCGGCCAACGTCGTCCCCTGGGAGCGGCACGCGCTGCGCACCGGGACGTCCGTGCGCCGCGCGGAGATCGACATCGAGACCGGTGAGCTCCCGGACTGGCAGTTCGACGAGCTGATCACCCGGGCCACCCGGGTCGTCGCGCTCACGGCCGCCTCGCCCCGCCTGGGCACCCGGCCGGACGTGGCCGCGGTGGCGGACCGGATCGAAGGCGCGCGCGGGAGGCGCCCGCTGCTCGTCGTCGATGCGAGCGCCGCGGCCCCGTACGTCCCGCTGGACATCGACGAGCTCGGGGCGGACGTCCTGGTCCTCGACGCCGGCGCGTGGGGCGGTCCGCGGGTCGGCGCCCTGGTCGTCGCCGACCCGGAGCTGCTGGACCGCCTGCCGGCCCGCGCGCTCGACCGGGCTGCCCGCGGCGCCGCCCGGCTGGAGCTCGGCCCGCACCCGTATCCGCTGCTCGCGGCCCTGGCCGAGTCCGTCGAGCACCTCGCCTCGCTGGACGATGCCGCCACCGGCATGCGCCGCGAGCGGATCGTCGCCTCCATGGCCGCGCTCGAGAAGCACCACGCCCGGCTGTTCGCGATCCTGCTCGGCGAGCTGGACCGCCGCACCTCGGTCCAGGTGCTGGGGGCGCCCACGGACCGGATCCCGACGCTCGCGTTCACCCATCCCGCGATGAAGGCGCCCGAGGTCGTCGAGCGGCTCGCGGAAGCGGGGATCTGCGCCCTCGCAGATCCGGGCGACGACGGCGCCCTCGAACGCCTGGGTGCGGCCGAGGTGGGCGGCGCGGTCCGGATCGCGCTGGCCCACACCACGAACGCCGGGGAACTGCAGGCCCTGGTCCGGGCGCTGAGCGAGCTGGGCTGAGCTACCCGTTCAAAGGGCTACTCGTTCACGAGCAGCAGCTTGCCGACGACACCGCCCGCGTCGAGCATCCGGTGCGCCTCCGCCGCGTCCCGCAGCGGGAACCTCGCGTGCACGATCGGCTTCACCCGGCGGTCCGCGAACATCGGCCACACCTCCTCGCGCACCCCGGCCACCACCAGCGCCTTGCTGTTCGGGCCCTCGACCGGCCGCCCGCGCAACCCCATCGCCGTCACGCTCGCGCGCTTGCTGAGCAGCACGCCGAGGTTGAGCTCGGCCTTCACCCCGCCCTGCATACCGATCACCATGAGCCGGCCGTCGCTCGCGAGCGCCGCGACGTTGTTCGGCAGGCCCTTGGCGCCCATGTTGTCCAGGATGACGTCCGCGCCGTGCCCGTCGGTCGCCTTCTTCAGCTGCTCGGCGATGTCGTCGTGGTAGTCGATCGCGATGTCCGCGCCGAGGTCCAGGCACGCCTGCAGGCGCTCGGGGCTGCCGGCCGTGGCCGCCACGCGGGCCCCGAGCGCCTTCGCGACCTGGATCGCGTGCGTCCCGATCCCGCTGCTGCCGCCCTGGATCAGGAACGTCTCGCCGGCCTTCAGCGCTGCGTGCGAGACGACGTTCGACCAGACGGTGCACGCGACCTCCGGCAGGCTCCCCGCGGTCACCAGGTCGACGCCGTCCGGCACGGGCAGGACCTGCGCCGCGGGGACCTTCACCTTCGTCGCGTACCCGCCGCCGGCGAGCAGCGCGCACACCTCGTCGCCCACCCGCCAGGTCTCCACGCCCTCCCCGACCTCGGCGATCCGCCCGGAGCACTCGAGCCCGAGGATCTCCGAGGCCCCGGGGGGCGGCGGGTAGTTGCCCTGCCGCTGGAGGAGGTCGGCCCGGTTGACGGCGGTGGCGGCGACGTCGATGACGACCTCGCCGACCCCCGCCTCCGGGTCCGGGACCTCGGTCCACTCCATCTTCTCCGGGCCGCCGAACTCGCTCAGGGTGATCGCGTACATGGACACGACGCTATTCCGTCGTGTCCGGGCACGCAGTCCGGCACCCTTGCTCCCATGGATCACCCGGAGCAGTGGCCGCAGCAGCACCTGGTGCTGCGCACCCCCCGGTTGGAATTGCGCCCCGACGACGACGCGGGCCTCCTCGAGCTCGTCGACGAGGCGTACCGAGGGATCCACCCGCCCGAGCGGATGCCGTTCCTGGTGCCCTGGACGGACGCCGATCCGCGGTACCTCGGCCGCGGGATCCTGCAGTACCACTGGTCGGAGAGGGCGAAGCTGGCGCCGGAGAGCTGGAGCCTGCACTTCCTCGTGCGCCTGGACGGCCGGGTGATCGGCACCCAGGGCATGACCGGGCTGGACTTCGGCGTCACCCGGGAGGTGGACACGGGTTCGTGGATCGGGCAACGCCACCAGGGCCGCGGCATCGGAACCGAGATGCGCGCGGCCGTCCTGATGTACGCCTTCGACCATCTCGGCGCCGAGCACGCCCGCTCGGACGCCTTCTCGGACAACCCCGCGTCCCGCCGCGTGTCGGAGAAGCTCGGCTACCACCGGGACGGCCTGCGCCGCCTCGCCGTCCGGGGCGCGCTCGCCGAGAACATCCGGCTCCGCCTGCCCCGCCAGGACTTCGTCCGCCCGGAGTGGAAGCTGCAGGTCGAGGGCCACTCGCCGGCCCTCGCCGACCTCCTGGGCGCCCCTGTGCGCGCCTAGCCTCGCTCTAGCGCGAATCGCCACGCACGACCCGGTGTGACCTGTGGAGACGCGCGATCCTGGCTCAGCCCAGGTTGTTCGTGCCGAACGTGTCGCAGCGGGCCGGGTCGCCCGTCCGGAATCCCGTGGTGAACCACTTCTCGCGCTGCGCCGACGAGCCGTGGGTGAACTGGCTCTGGTCGACCCGGCCGCCGCCGAGGTTGCTCTGGATGTAGTCGTCGCCGATCCGCTCCGCGGTGTCCAGCGCGGCGTTGACGTCTGCCTGGGTCACGTCGGTGATCAGTGGCCGGCCGCTCGCGGTCGGGGTGGTCGTCGCGTGGTTGCCCCAGGCGCCGGCGTAGCAGTCCGCCTGCAGTTCCAGGCGGACCGAGCCGGAGGTGGGGCCGCTGTCGCCCGCGCGGACCTTCCGGTTCGTGCCAAGCAGGTTCTGGATGTGGTGGCCGTACTCGTGCGCGATGACGTAGGCGCGGGCGAAGGGGCCGCCCTGCGCGCCAAAGCGGGTCTCGAGCTCCTTGAAGAAGCTGAGGTCGATGTAGATCTCGGAGTCCCCGGGGCAGTAGAAGGGGCCGACGTCGGAGGTGGCGCCGCCGCAGCCGCCGGTGCTCACCGAGCCGTCGAAGAAGTTGGTGCGCGGCGGGGTGTAGGTCTGGCCGGAGCGGGCGAACTCATCCGACCAGTAGCCGTCGAGGGAGTTGACGACGGCGGTGACCTCGCAGTCGAGGTTGGTGTTCGCGTCGGCGCCGGTGCGACAGGTCTCGGCGATCGCCGTGTTGTCCGCCGTCTGGCCCTGCTGAAGGCCCGACAGCCCACCGGGGACGGCGAAGCCGCCGCCGGTCCCGGTGCCCCCTCCACCGCCGAGCGCGGAGATGACGAAGAAGAGGATCAGCCCGACGATGCCCAGACCGCCGCCACCCACTGCGACACGGCCGCCGAGGCCGCCGCCACCCCCGCCGCCGGAGCCGCGCAGATCGTCGATGTGGGACGTGTCGAGGTCCGCGTTCTCGTCGAACCGCATGGCCTGCTCCCTCCGAGGCGCCGGCCCCGTGCCCGGCGAGCCGAATCCCACCACAGATCGACTGAGGCGGTCGAACGTGCCACCCCGCTACGCTCCGGGTATGACCGCTAGCGTGCCGTCGCCGCAATGGCTCGACGACGACGAGATGCGGTTCTGGCGTGCCTGGATCATCTCGTCGACCCTGATGGATGCGCGGCTGAACCGGGACCTGCAGGAGGCCCACAACCTCTCGCACACGGACTACGGCGTCCTCGTCGTCCTGTCCGAGCAGCCCGAGCGCCGGATGCGGATGAGCACCCTCGCGGACGTCCTCGCCCTGTCCAAATCCCGGCTCTCCCACCAGGTGTCCCGGCTGGAGAAGGCCGGCCTCGTGATGCGGCACGACGACACCTCCGACGGCCGGGGCATCTTCGCCTGCCTCACCGACGCGGGTTTCGCGCTCCTGCAGAAGGCCGCGCCCGTCCACGTCTCCGGGGTGCGCCGTTACATGGTCGACCTGCTGAGCCCCGAGGAACGCGAGCAGGCCGCCACCTTCATGGAGCGGGTCATCGAGGAGCTGCGCGCGGACGGGCCGGGGGACCCGGGGCGCTAGGCTGCGCGACGGAAGCGTGGCAGAGCGGCCGAATGCACTCGCCTTGAAAGCGAGAGTCCCGAAAGGGTCCGGGGGTTCGAATCCCTCCGCTTCCGCCACCTGAGCAGGCAGAATGCGGTTTGCCGGGCCGGTCGGTGCTCTGCATCGCGCCGTGCGGTTGCAGTTCTGGTTGCAATCGCAGGCTTGTCGGCCCGGCTTGACCTCCTGTTAGCCGATGTTGGGCCTCGCCAGTTGAGTTGACCAAGCCCCTCCAGATCGTTGCCAGCTCTTGCCGCAGCACCCACGCTTCGCCGCTCGATCTCGGTGTCGAGATCCGCGCAAATCCGCGACACCTCGCTCTTGGAGATCCCGGTGTCCGCGCCCAGGGCTTTGACCAGGTCGTCGACCTTGCGGGTGGACACGCCGTGCAGGTAGGCCTCCATCACCACCGCGAACAGCGCCTGATCCACCCGGCGGCGGCGCTCGAGCAGTGACGGGAAGAACGAGCCGGTGCGCAACTTCGGGATCCGCAGCTCGAGGTCGCCGGCGGTGGTGGTCAGGGTTCGGGTGCGGTGCCCGTTGCGCAGATTGGTGCGGGTGTCGCTGCGCTCGTGCAGCGCGGCGCCGATGGTGTCGGTGAGCTCGGCCTCGATCAACGCCTGATAGATCGTCTCCGCGGCCGTGCGGACACGATCACCGACATCGGCGGCCTTGAGTGCATCGAGGACTTCGAGCAGGGCAGACTGATCCAGGGCCATCGCGTGATGCCTCTCTACGTGTTCCTTGGCGGGTGCACGCAAAGACTCACGCGGTGGCCCTTCCTACGTGCTCAGCCACGCCGGAAGGACCCCGGACTTCCACCACCACCGGGGACGCGACCCCGAACCCTGGCCGCCGAAGCTTTTCGGTCGTCTCGGATGTGGTCATTGTTGACACCAGCAGGGCGTGCGGTTGGATGAGGCGATGCAGGTCGAGCCGATCGTGCTCGCGATGGAGACAGTGCTGGATCGGTTACTCGCGGGGGTGTTAGCGAGGACGGTGCTCGGCGGCTCTTCCGACTAGGCGGTCTTCCAGCAGTAGGCGCCGAACAACCAACGGCGACGTCAGTGGGTCGCCGTTCCACTGAGCAACATGATCACCGGGTGTTATCCGATTCGTCGCGCGCTTAGCGAACGCTGGAGCCGCAGATCATCGAGGCACGGTCTCCGGCGCTCAAGGCGATCACCGAAGCCGGTGGCAGTGTGCTCAACGACGCCAAGCGCGGCCCGCACGAGGTGGGGGCGGTGGCCCGCGATCCGGGGGGAACACGATTGTGGTCTACGGCGCACCTTCGGAACTCGTCGAGATCACCCCCGGCTCCGCCGCGCGAGCGCATCCTGCTGCTCAGACGCGCCACCGACGACGGTCTCCTAGAGCTCACGGCCGGACGGTACTCGCCAAGCTGGGCAGCAACTGGGCGGCGTTCTCGGCCAGCACCTGCTCGCGCAGGTCGCCGGCCAGCAGCGGGGTCGAGTCGATCCGCTCGGCCAGTGCCTGGCACGCCGCGAGCGGGGTGAACGGCCAGTCGCTGCCGTACATGATGTGCGATGGGTCGGCCACCGAGAGCAACGCGCCGAGTAGTTCGGGTACCGGCGCTCCG
>NZ_JAODNI010000098.1 GCF_025465255.1 Pseudonocardia sp. | reverse complement strand
GTTGTCCCCTGAGCCCGCCGTCCTGCCGGCACCAGCACCGGTGGATCCGCTCGGTGCAGCCCGGTCTCGGGCCGAATCGGCCTGCGATGAGCTCGAGATCAGTCGAAGCTCCGAAACGAGGGCCTGCATGGTCGGACCGCGCGCCGGAGGCCGCGCCTTGATCCTCTAGAGACGCCTCTGCAGCTCGCGGGCCGGACAGCGCGGCTGATCAGCGGGCTGATCGTCGGCCGCTACGCGCCGCCCGCGGACGACTCCGGGTCGCCGGCCGCGCAGCGAGGGCGGCGGTGCACACGGTGCTGCCACAGGGGACTCAGGCCTCGTCCAGCGCTTCGCCGAAGCTGCGCAACAGGGCGTGGTGACGGTTGTTGGCGAGGACGTGACCGACCGTCAGCACCGCCGCGACCGGCCATTCGATGACCTCGATCAGCGCCAGCGTCGCGATCCCGCCCAGGAAAGCGACCTGGTCCAGCGGGGGCAGGTGCAGATGCCCGATGCCGGGCAGCTCGATATGGATCACGTTCTTTGCCGTGGCACTCGCAGCTGCCTCTCTCCCCCTGGTGGAGCGGTTCGGAGGTGCTGCACCGGCGGACCGGCCGGCACCGAGGGTCGTCGCGGAATCGACTGTCGCCATCGATGCGCTCCTCTCACTCCAGTCTCATACAGCGTGACGCGACGCTGCGGTCCCCGCCTCACCTCAACGAGGTGATTGCCGGCGGCATCCGCTCATCCGGGTAGTAGCCGATCATCCGGACGGGCCGTGGGGCCGTGCAAACCTCGCATCAGTGATTAGAGCGCCGAAGCGGCTGTGGCGGCACGGCGTCCCTCCGACGTTCGTTCTCGACTCTCGACCGAGTGGGTCATCCCCGCCGGGTGATGCGGGTGTCGGCTCGGGCGGCTTCGCTCGATGCGTTCGGCGACGACGAGACGGTGGTCTGCGTCGTGGCTGCTCGACTGCGGCGACGGTGGGAGGTGTGGAGATGGCGAACGAAGTTCGGTATCACGCAGGTGAACGTGGCGGTCCGGCGGTTGCTGGAGCAGACGGAGAACCCGCGGCACCGCTATCTCCTGCAGGCCTATGACCGTCACCGCCTGCTGGAGATCACCGGTCGGTCGATGAGATCTTCGTCCCGCAGATGATGGTGGAGCACCCGTCTACCACTTCCACGCCCTCGGGCTCAGCACGACCTTGGAGGGCAGCGACGCGATCAAGAACCTGTACCGGGACTGGGCGCAGACCGGGCAGTGCGTCATGTTCGCCGAGAACGAGCAGGTCGCGTCGCGGACAACTTCATCGCGTCCTGGGCCCCGACCGCTTACCAGTTCATGCCCGGCCGGGTGCTGCGCGGCCTCGGGTTCGACGTCGATGACGAGAACGCGATGTATGTGTACAAGGACCAGGAGGAGATGGTCTGGCCCTACGACGACCGAGGCCGGCTCATCGGCGAGGACGTCTGGGAGATCGACCCGGCCAAGGCCGAGATCATCAAACTAGACGCCGCCGACGTCATCACCCCGCACGAGGCCGCCGAGAGGCTGGCGCCGTTGATCCAGCCGCTCCCCCCGTTCGACGAGGCGGTCACCGGACACGAGGCGATCCCGGGGCCACGAGAGGTGGTCACGGGGTAGCGGCCCGAGGACCTGGTTCACCCCACCCGAACGGTGCCCGTCCACCCCGGGGCTGTCGCTTCTCAAGAATGCGTGCCCGACCTGCCGGCAGAAGGAGACCGCAATGGATACCAAGCTCGCCGAGACCATCGGCGTCGAGGCCTACACCTACCTGTACCCGTTGGTGCTCATGGACCTCACCCGGGCGCAGATGACCAACGTGGGGACGGCCGGGGAGGCCGTCGGGCGGGGCCCGGTGGACACGTTCGCCCACGTCCGGACGTTCCCCCCGGCGGAGTTCAAGGACGTCGTCAAGCCCAACTTCGACACCTTGTACTCGGTAGCCTGGCTCGACCTGAGCGCCGAGCCGCGGATCATCACCCTGCCCGACGCCGGTGACCTGTACTACCTGCTGCCGCTCTATGACATGTGGACCGACATCTTCGCCGTGCCCGGCACCCGCACCACCGGTAACGGCGCCGGGCACTTCGTGGTCTGCGGCCCAGGCTGGTCCGGCGAGCTGCCCGACGGGGTCCGGCGCGTCGACGCGCCCACCCCGCTGGTGTGGATCATCGGTAGGACACGGGCCAGCACGGCCACCTACCCCGCGGCCAACGCCTTCCAGGACGGCATGGCGATCACCCCGCTGTCCGCGTGGCCGGGTCCCCCACCCGCGGTCCGCGGCACCGTGGACCCCGCCGTGGACGACACCACACCCCCGCTGCGGCAGGTGTTCGCGCTGACGGCCGAGCAGTTCTTCGACCGGGCCGCCGAACTGCTCACCATCCACCCCCCGCACGCCAACGACTACCCGATCCGGCACCGCATGGCCCGGCTCGGCCTGATCACGGGCGAACCCTTCCACCTGACCAAGGCCGACTCCTCCGTGCAGGACGCGCTCACCGCGGCCGTCCCGATCGCCCAGCAGAAGATCATCGGGTTCCAGCACCGGATCGGACGCAAGGTCAACGGCTGGCAGATGAACACCGAGACGATGGGCGCCTGGGGCACCGACTACCTCAAACGCGCCACCGTCGACCTCCTCGGGTTGGGGGCGAACCTGCCCGAGGACGCCATCTACCCGATCGCCTACCTCGACGCCGACACCCATCCGCTCACCGGCGCCAACGACTACCTCCTGCGCTTCCACGCCGATGAGATCCCGCCCGCGCAGGCGTTCTGGTCGCTGACCCTCTACGACCAGGAGGGATTCCAGGTCCCCAACCCGCTGCAGCGGTTCGCGCTCGGTGACCGAGACCCCCTCACCTTCGGCGACGACGGCACCCTCGACCTGCACATCCAGCACGAGTCTCCCGGACCGGACAAGGAATCGAACTGGCTACCCGCGCCGGATGGCCCGTTCAACCTGACACTGCGGCTGTACTACCCCGAGGCCACCGCTCTCGACGGCACCTGGGCGCCCCCAGCGGTCCGCAAGAACATCTGATTGCGCGGCACCGGTACTGCCGATTGCCGCCGACCAGAGCCCAGCGGCTGGACCGATACCTTGCCCGCCGGGATCTTCGTTCCGAACGCGGAGGCATCGTTTGGGATGGGATGGCTCGTGTCGCGGTGCCACCTGAGCTGCTGTTCTGCGCCACGGCCGTCCCGGCAGCTGACGGGCCAGTGCGAACTCATCGCTCCGGGTTTGCCCGGCAGCGCGCGATCGTCGACGCCTGGCTCGCGGCCGCACGCGGCGGTGACTTCGCGGGTGCTCGGGTTCCGGCTGCTGCCGCGACTGAAGAACACCGGTTCACCCGCGGCGGGCCCAAGCACCCCACCTACGCGGCGCTCGAAGAACTCGGCCGGGCCGTGCGCACGATCTTCGCCTGCGACTACCTCGCGAACTCGCATCTGCGGCGCGAGGTCCACGGCGGGCTGCAGGTGGTGGAGAACTCGAACTCCGGCAACACCGTGATCTTCTACGGCAAGGACGGCGACCTCACCCGCCCCGACCGCGAACACGCCGAGACCTCGATGCTCGCCCTGCACCTGCTCCAATCGGCGTTGGTGCACGTCAACACCCTGCTCGTGCAGACCGTACTGGAAACGCCCGAGTTCCATGACCGGATGGGCGCCGACGAGCGGCGCGGGCTGAGTCCGCTGTTCTGGACTCACATCAACCCCTACGGCGGGTTCCGGCTCGACATGAACACCCGCTTCGACCTCACCGCACCGTAAGGGATCGACGTGTGGCTCGGACCGTGCTACGTCAGGAGGTTCTCGAAGAAGATGTGGCGAGGATGTCGAGACCGGCCTGGCGGCTCCGTCCCCAGGGGCAGATGCGGCCACCGTGGCCGCACCACGGCAAGGAGACCCAGCATGACGAAGTACCTGCTTCTCAAGCACTACCGCGGCGCCCCCGAGCCCGTCAACGCCGTCCCGATGGACCAATGGACCCCGGAGGAGGTCGAAGACCACCTGCAGTTCATGGCCGACTTCGCCGCCCGGCTCGAGAGCACCGGTGAGTACGTCGACGGCCAGGCTCTCTCGCCCGAGGGCACGTTCGTCCGGTACGACGGGGAGGGCCGACCGCCGGTCACCGACGGGCCATTCGCGGAGACCAAGGACCTGATCGCCGGCTGGATGGTGATCGACGTCGACACCTACGAGCGCGCGCTCGCGCTCGCCGGCGAGTTGTCGGCAGCCCCCGGAGCCGGCGGCAAGCCGATCCACGAGTGGCTCGAGGTGCGCCCGTTCCTGAGCGCACCGCCGACGGTCACCGAGTGACCGGACCGGCCGGGGCAGATCAGGTGGCAGATCAGGTGGTGGACGAACTGCTGCTGAGGGAGCTGACTCCCGGGGTGATCGGCGTCCTCGTGCATCGCGGAGTTGACTTCACGACGGCCGAGGACGCCGTGCAGGAAGCACTCGTCCAGGCCGCGCTGACCTGGCCGGACCGGCAGCCCGCCGACCCGAAGGGCTGGCTGGTCACGGTTGCCTGGCGCAAGTTCCTCGACGCCC
>NZ_JAODNI010000055.1 GCF_025465255.1 Pseudonocardia sp. | reverse complement strand
GATGAGAGCGACCGCGCCGAAATGCTGCTTGGCCACCGACTTCCAGCCCTCGTCCAGCTGGTCGAAGACCCGGGATTTCTGCAGCACCGCCTTTACCGAGTAGGCGCCGGTTTCCTTCTCCCGCTGTATCGCGACATACTCGGGATAGGTCACCTTGTAGGGCTCGTCCCACGTCGCCCACGCCTCACGGGGAACCTTTCCCTGCCCGCACATCCACTCCGGGAACACCGCCTCGTAGTCCACGTAGGACAGCTCCCAGTCGAGGTCGCGTGCGATGTCGTACCACTTTTCCCGAGCCATGCGTGCCATGACGTACCTCCCGCCAGATCGCCCTAGTCGACCTCGAACCAGCCGAGTTGCTTCTTCCAATGCGCGTTGTCCCAGTAGGAGACGACATCGTCGATCAACCCGTGGCCGGTGACGTGAAACAGGAACAGGTGCGGCAGCTCGTAGTGACCGCCGGCGCAGGCGATGACACCGAAGGCCTTGGTCTGGGTCCCGCTGATGTCGGCCTGCACCGCGACATTGCCCTCTCCGTCAGCGCGGACGCTGGTCACCGTGTTGGTCAGGTCGGGGAAGGCGTCGATCAGCGCGGTCCAGATCGGCTTGCCGACGGTGCAGACCTTGCCTTCGCCGTGCAGCACCCGCTGACGGCCCCACACCTCGAATGGCACATACCGGAAGTCGGCGTTGTCCGCGCACAGTTCGACCATGCGCTCCACATCACGCGCCCGGTAGGCGTCGAAGAACCTGAACACCGTCGCCCTGGCCGTCGCTTCGCGCGTTGTCGAGCCGGAGCCCGCTCGCAGTGCCTCGGTACCCCTCACCACCTCACCTTGCCGTGATCGTGATCTTGTCGAGCCGTTTGATGCCGAGCCGGCGATGTCGAGCCGTTTGACGCCAAGCCGGCGATAGAGCTGGTTCTGGTCCCAGTACGTAGTAACAGCGCTGATCCGCCCGTCGGGTGTGACCTCCAGCATCCAGGCCTGGTCGAGGTCGACATGCTTTGCCAGGTTGGCTGCCTCGAGAAAGGCATCGGCCTGGGTCCCTTCGATGGTGATCTCGGCTACGGCGGTGTTGTCGGTTGTGACGAACAGCCGTCGCAACCGGATCAGCAGGTCGGGAAAGGACCTGGCCAGCCCATGCAGGTAGTCCGCACCCTCGGCCGCCATTGAGCCGTGCACCTGCAATGGCATCAGGGATACGGCGGCGTCCGGTGTCACCATGCGCAAGATCTCGTCCACGTCGCCAACCTGCATACGATCGAAGAGGTCTTGCGCCACCTTGCGCGTACTCATCTGTTCAGATCGCCAGGAGCTTGAGCACGGCGCATGCGGCGGCTTCGGATGAACCCTCGTTCTGAGCCGTGATGAGATTCCGGTCGATGACCACGTGGGACACCCAGGCCGCATCGCCGTCGTCGAAGATCGCGCCGCGGTTCTTCAGTGCTGCCTCCAGCGACCAGGGCATGCCGATCTTCCCCGCCTTGGTCTGGTCCTCCTCCTCGTCGGTGAACGCGGTTATCTTGTAGCCGTCGAACATCCACGCCCCATCGATCTCCGGGGCGGACAGCAGCGCCGCCGGTCCGTGACACAACGCGCCGACGATCCTGCCCGCGCCGTACATCAGCCCCAGGACACGGCCGACATCGGCGTTATCCGGCAGGTCGACCAGCGCCCCGTGGCCGCCTGGGATGAACACGCCGTCACAGGACACGATCTCCTCATCGGTCAGCCCACTCAGACTGCGGGGACGCTGCAGCCCGGGAATCGCTGAGAGGGTCTCGACCGCCTGCCGGGCGTTCGCCTGGCTGGCCTGCCACACCTGGTCCCGGATCTCCCCGATCCGCTCCACGGACAACCGGCTGGTCACCTCCTCGTCCTCCGCGAGCGTCTTGGTGAAGTCAATGTTGCGCCGCCAGGCCCGCTGCGCTGCCGATTCGACGGCCTTGCGCGCCTCCACCGGCCCCATCCCCGTTTCCAGCAGGGCGAGGTAGGTCCGCCGGACCGCCACCAGGTTCAGCTCGCTGAAGTGGGTGAACGTCACCCGGACGCGGTCTGAGTGATAGGCGAACCTGCGGAGCACCGAGAACATGAAGTCCTCGTCCACCTGCGGATAATGGAAGAACGGCTCAAGGCCCCACGGGTCAAGCTGCGGCACCTTCCCGTCCGAGGTGGCAATGACCACGTCGACGCCTGCGGCCACGAATGTCTCATATGGCTCTCTCACCTCTTCCGCCCGGTAACCGGTTGGATGATCGATGCCGTCCGCCAATCTGATCATCCGTGCGCTGGATACGATCATGAGCAGCTTTGCCATACGAACTCCCGGGATGACGAGGCTGACCCTTTCGCACTGCCAGCGAGGTACGGCGGGCTTCACAAGTATTCTCCCCCCGCCCGGGGCGGGGAAGCTGTCGGATCAGGGCCCCGGCAAGGTTGCGATGAGTGGGTGCTGACCTTCTGCGCGGACGTAGGATCGACTGGGCACGACCTTCTGGTGATCATCGGCGTGTCGGTGCAGGTCGTTCTTATGGATCACGAGCCGCACCTGATGTCGGTGTTCGAAAAGGCCAGCGGCACACCGCCAACAAGTAGTGCCCACCCCGCTCGCGCAGGTGATCGGCATGACCGCCCCGGGTGTGCACGCAAGCCCGCCCTGCTGCGTCGGCTGCACGCGCTGCCCTGGGCACAGGTCGGGCCCGCCGACCGCGAGCCCGGCCGCCACTTCAAGATCACCTGACGGCTTTGCCGGGACCCTGGCTGTCGGATGCCTGCAGCACTTGTGCCCATTCCTGCGCAACGGATGGCCCGGCTCTGGGTGAGAGCCGGAGCCGCGAGCGATTTCGCCTGGTTGCTTGTGGCCAGATGTCCGTCGCGATCCCGGCCGATGTCAGGCCCGGTCCTGCATGCAGTGTGCGGGTGAGGTCGGGCTGCCCGTTGCTGCCCTGCGTGGCGTGGGTTGCTTCTGAGTATGGTGGGTAGGCAGGCCGGGGCTGGGTCGCCACGCCCATCGTGATCCAGGGCCGCGACTGGGGCGTGACGGCGCCGCGACCTGGGGAAGAACGTGCCGACTGGCACCGACTCCGCATGGAGGACGTCATGGAAGTCGCCGGGGCCGCCCTCGCAGGCGCCCAGGCCGAGCAGAAACTGCGCGAACTCGCCGACACGCAGGTCTCACTGCGCCGCCTGGCCATGCTGATAGCGCGGGGCGAACCGCCCGAGGCGGTGTTCGTGGCCGTGACCAAGGAAGTCCTGCGGCAATTCGGTCACGGCATCGCCAGCGTGATCAGATATGAGTTCGACGGAACGACGACCCTCCTCGCCCACGAGGGCACGATGGGCCCCCACGTGCGGGTCGGCCAACTCTGGGCGGGCCATCCGCCGACCGGGCTGACCGCGACCGTCCTGCGCTCCGGGCGGCCCGCCCGTACCGATGACTACCACGACATCCCGGGCGGGGAGCCGTATCTCTGTGGGGGGCTACGGTCTGCGGTCGCGGTGCCGATACACGTCAAGGACCGGCTGTGGGGAATGATCGCCGTCGGGTCTGGGCAGGGGTCACTGCCGCCCGACACCGAGCAGCAGATGACGGAGTTCACCGATTTGGTGGCCACGGTGGTCGCGAACGCACACAGCCGGGCTGAGCTCATGGCCGCCCGCGCGCGGCTAGTCTCCGCATCGGACGAGGCCCGTCGGCGGATCGAGTCCGACCTCCACGACGGCGCGCAGCAACGCCTCGTTTCGCTGATCCTCAGGCTGCGTCTGGTAGCGGAGGCATCCTCAGAACATGGCGAGATCCGTACCGAGATCGAGGACGTAGCCGCTGAGCTCGCGGGCGTGATCGATGACCTACGGGAGCTCTCCCGCGGCATACACCCGGCGATCCTGTCCAAGGCGGGACTGCGCCCGGCACTGCGCGCGCTCGCGCGGCGCTCAGCCGTCCCGGTGGTCATAGACGTGCGGGTCCACAACCGGCTTCCCGAGTCTGTCGAAATGGGCGCCTACTGCGCCGTCTCGGAGATACTCGCCAACGCGGCGAAGCACGCACGTGCCTCGGTTGTCGAGGTGGACGCGGAGGCCCTCGGCGCCACGCTCCGGGTGCGCGTGCGTGACGACGGTATCGGCGGCGCCGACCCGGTGCGGGGCTCAGGGCTGGTCGGGCTGAGGGACCGGATCGAGGCGCTGGGCGGGACGTTCTCCGTGCACAGCCCGGTGGGCTGCGGCACCACGGTGTCCTGTGAGCTTCCGGTTATGGCCGGCGGCGGGTATCCGGACGCGGACCCTGCGGAGTAGCCGATGCCGAGATGACGGGCCAGCGGTGCTCGACGCGCCGGTAGAGCACCGCGGCCGGGTCGTTGGCGCCTTCGATGCCGCGCAGGCTCTCGGTGTCGGGGACCGCGTGCGGGATGTCCCATCCCAGCTCGTGGGCGTGGCGCAGCATCCGGGTAAGGGCAGGTTCGGCGGGCAGGTCGAGCACGGCGGGCGCCCGCTCGGTCAGCACGGCCTGGATCGCTTCCTCGAGGTGCTGGTCGTTGGCCGCCTGGACGCCCCGGCGGTAGAGGTTGGCCAGCTCGGACAGCCGTTCCCGGGGTCTCCGTGACGCTCACTCGGCGGCGGCGAGCGCGGCGAGCATCTCGTCGAGGCCGATGCCGGCATGCAACGGGCCGAGGGTGAACGACTCCTCGGTACCGACGGTATAGAGGTGGAATCGGCGGCCGTAGCCGGTCCGAGCGGGGTCCACTGCCCGATGAGCTCACGCCAGGGTCGCGCACCACTCGGTCAACCGGGCCCGGATGGTGTCCTGGATGCGACGCAGGTAGTCGAACAGGTCGGGATCGGTGGCCAGCTGCACGTAGTCCGGGGAGGCCAGCCAGGGCAGCACGGGGTACCAGCCGCCGCCGGCGGCGCGCTGCTGGCTCAGCGCGCGGTGCAGGACATCGCCGGCGAATTGGAGGTTGCC
>NZ_JAODNI010000050.1 GCF_025465255.1 Pseudonocardia sp. | reverse complement strand
GTCGATCCGCTCGGCCAGTGCCTGGCACGCCGCGAGCGGGGTGAACGGCCAGTCGCTGCCGTACATGATGTGCGATGGGTCGGCCACCGAGAGCAACGCGCCGAGTAGTTCGGGTACCGGCGCTCCGGCCAGGTCGAAGTACAGCTTGCGCAGCGCGGCGCGCATCCCGGGCGGCGGCGGGGCGCCGGGCTCGCCCAGGATTGGCAGCAGCAAGTCGATTCGGTTGGCTAGCACCGGCAGCACCGCTCCGGCGTGCGGCACGATGACCTTCAGCGCCGGGTTGCGCTCGAGCACGCCGGAGATCACCAGATTGGTGATCGACCGGGTGGTCTCGAAGATGAACTCGAGCATCGGGCTCGGGAAGCCTAATGCCAGCTCGGCCCCACAGGACGGCGACGTCGGGTGCACGAAGACCACGCCGCCCCGGCGGGCCAGCTCGGCGTAGAGCTCTTCGAGTGCGCTGTCGCCCAGGTACTGGCCATGGTGGTTGGTTTCCAGCACAGCGCCGAGCGCGCCCAGCTCACCCATCGCCCGGTCCAGCTCGGTCAGCGCGGCGGGCACGTCGCGCAGTGGGAGCGAGGCGAAGAACCCGAATCGGCTGGGGTGGGCGGCGACCAGCCGGGCCGCCTCGTCGTTGCACCGACGCGCCAGTTCGGCGGCGGCCGCGTCGTCGCCGAAGTGCACACCCGGCGAGGAGATGGACAGCGCGGCGCTGCTGATGTCCAGCTCGTCCATGGCGTGCAGCGCCGCCTGCTCGTCCCAGGCCGGGATGGCCGCGATGCCGTCCGGGCGGTCATGGCCGGCAGCCACCAGCGCGTCCCGGTAAAAGTCGGGCACGAAGTGGGCGTGCACGTCGATCCGTGTGGTCATAGTAGCCATCGATACCGGAACAACGGGGCGAACGCATGGACGCTGGCCGCCGGAAATTCGAGACCGATCGTCCTCGGCCACGGCTACTACCCGGGGATCGGCCGGGGGAAGTTCGGCGGATCGGGGGTGGGCGCATCGCGGGAACCGCTGGCAGAGGCCAGGGCGAGTCATGGCGTGGGTGATCAGTTGGGCGGCCGGACCGCGACGGCCGCTTGTGGCGAAACCTGGGTGACCTCATCGAGACGACCCGCAGGTACCGACACAACGTTCCGTACAGCGCGACCTGCGACAACACCAACCAAGCGTCACCGGGTGAGGGTTGCATCAAATACGACCCGTTCTGACACCCGCCTGTCAGGATGCGGTGACCGTGATGGACGCAGTGTGAAGCGTGTTGTTGGTTTGGAATTGGATGAACATGCGGTAGTTCCCGGGTGCGGGTTGTGGAAACCGGGTCACACACAGTTGTGCCGCGTGGATCTGCGAGGCGTCTTCCTTTTCAGTGCTGCCGGCCTGCCGGAAGTGTTCGAATCCCTCCGCTTCCGCCAGGTCAGGACGCGGCCGGCCGATCATGGTTGGTCTCGACGGACGGTCTGACATCAACCGCTGACATCAACTCGCCGGAAACAGCTTCCCTGAGCCGGGCCGGCGCTGCCTTCTCGGTGAGGGTGCCGTGCGCCTAGACCACGTGCGGCGGGACCCCGAGCACAAGCAAGTCGTCGACCACCAGCCCGAGCGTCCCGCGGAGGCTCTGTTCACGTCTTGTTCTTCACAACGCCGGCAACGGGGAGGAGATCCCGCTCCAGAAGGGCGTACGCCTCGGCGAGGTCGCGGACTCCTGCCGGGCTGTTGCCCACGTTCGGTGCTGCCTTGATGATCGCCTTGAGGACGGCCTCACGGGCCTGCTCGCTGAGACTCTGATCGGCCATGGGAGCCGACGCTACCCGCCCGCACCAGCAGGATCACCACGGCCGATGATCGTGTGTCGCAGAGTTACCGGTGGATGCCCTGACCACAACCGTGACATTCGAGCCGACCGCCAGCCGGCGAACGCAGACAAACACGTCCGCGCCACTGACCCGCCGGAACTGCCCCCGGACCGCCTACCCCGGGGGCCTTCGAAGCGAGAGTCCCGGAGGGACCGGGGGTTCGGATCCCTCCGCCTCCGCCAGGTCCACGGCGGGCTGCGTCTGACGATCCGGCTCCGCGTCCACCACGAAGACCGATCGATCCTGGTCGAGGAAGTGCCGGCGTCGGGCTCAACGGCTCCGCGACGGCCAGTGCTCCACCAGCGGGTGCGGATCCCGCCCCGCCATCATCAGGAACCTGTCCCGCCACGACACGTCCGCCGGGACCGGCTCGATCGGCTCTCGGAAGATCCCGATGGATCGCCACGCCTCCGCCTGGGGCGCCGTCCCCTCCCACATCCCGCGCGCCAGCTCCTCGGTCAGCGGGCACGCCCGCGACCCCAGGTGCATCGCGACGTCGTGCGCCAGGAAGCAGCGGGCGATGTTCAGCTGCCAGAAGTAGTCCCGCGCCGCGACGTCGCCGAAGCTGCAGTGGACGATCGCGTCCCCGTCCGTCACCTCCGCGGCGGCGGCACAGGCCGGCCCGGAGATGCGGGCGACGGCGGCCGCGGCGTCGGAGCCGAGCAGGTCGCCGTCGAAGCGGTCCTTGCCGACGTCCTCCATGGTCCGGCCGGCCAGCAGGTCCGGCACCCACGAGTCGTCGTAGGCGTAGTGGTTGACCAGCGGTTTCATTCGCAGGGCCAGGTCCGCACCGGGCATGTCGAACATCGCGGGGACCACGATGCGCCAGTGCTCGTGCCGGATCCGGCCGATCACCTCGACGAGCACCTGCTCCGCCATCACGAACAGCTCAGCCTCGCGGATCAATCCGACCTCCTCTCGCAGTCGGGTGAGCGTGGCACGCAGTCGTCAACGCTGACTACGTAGATCTCACACCTGCGACACCTCGACCTTGTTCGAGATGCTCGGGGCACGCGACGAGAGAAGGGGGAGGGATGACGGCCCAGCACCTCGTCCACCTCGATCATCCGCAGCAGGTCCTCGCCCGGAGAGCGCGCTCCGCGCCCGTGGGCTCTACCCGGGAGTCGTCGCCGAGCTCGTGTTCCGCGAGCTGATCGCCTGTGCCGAGTTCGGCCGCCGCTTCAGCCGTGACGCCCTGCTGCCCCGGCTCGTCGACGACCTCCTGCGCACGCCCGGCAACGTCGACAGCGCCTGAGAGTGGGCTCGGTGGTCAAGTGGCGCGGAGCGTCTCGACGACCTTCGCGACCCGACGGGTGCGGGTCGCGTCGGTCTTCGCGCCCTCGACGGACAGGGTGTGCCGGCGCTGGTTGCTGTAGTTGAGCGCGTCGAACGCCGCGCGGGCGGCCGGCTCCGCGTCCAGCGCGGCCGCCAGGTCCGCCGGCACCTCGACGACGCGGGGCGCGGTGTCCAGCTCCAGCTCGACGTCCGCCGCGTCTCCCGCGGAGAGCCCGGCGGCGGTGCGGTTCTCGGCGCTGAGCGGCAGCATGTAGCGCCCGCCCATCACCGCGACGGTGCTCCGGTAGGTGTGCCCGCCGACGGTCACGGTGACGGCGGGCCGCTTCCCGGCCCCCAGCGTGTCGACGACCTCGGGCGGAACCTCGAAACCGGTGGCGGTCCTACCGCCGAGCTCCACGGTCGTCGAGAAGCGGGTGGTGCCGGCCATGGGGCTGTGTCCTCTCGGAGGCGGGACCTGCGAGTATGCCGTGATCGTCAGGCGGAGCGGCGGTGGCGCAGCGAGTCCAGCGCGTCGGAGCCCGGGCGTGCCTCCCGGATCGTGCTCTCGTCAAGGGAGACCCGCGACCGGGCCCGAACTCATCGCGCCGCGCGCACCAGCCGTCGGGCCTTCTGGATCTCCGGCGGCGCCGGGACGTCCGGCAGCACCGCCGTCGCGGTCCGCAGACCCCGCAGGATCAGGGACGACCCGAGGTCCGTCGTCGGCAGTCCGGGCAGCTTGTAGAGGCGCCGGGCCCAGCGGGGGAGGGTCGCGAAACCGAGCGTCGACACCGTGGAGATCAGCACCTTCGCCTGCGCCGGGGCCTCGCCGCGGGGCAGGAAGAGGTTCTGCGCGGCCCGCCTCGCCTCGTCCGTGAGGTACAGCTCCGGGCGGACGCGCCGGAAGTAGTCCCGCAGCTCCGCCCGGCTCGCCGGCACGTCGGCGGGGTCCAGGCCGATGACCTCCGCGGCCCGCACGTTCTCCGCGACGTAGGTGTCCGCCTCGGCGCCGCCGACGAGCCCGGTCCGGCGGGCGATGTCCAGGTAGGAGTCGATCTCGGCGCAGTGCACCCACAACAGCCCGTCCCGGGCGTCGATGCGGAACGTCTCGCCGGTGTCCGGGTCGAACCCCCGGAGCTTGCCGTGCAGCGCCCGGACCCGGGCTGCCGCGAGCTCGACCTCGGCGAGCGACCCGAACGTCCGGGTGCCGACGAACTCGACCGTCCGCTCGAACCGGCTCCACGCCTTCTTCGGGTCGAACAGCGCCGAGTTCTGGTAGGTCCCGCGCATCACCCGGGGATGCAGGGCCTGCAGCAGCAGCGCCCGCATCCCGGCGACCCACAGGACCGGCTCCAGATGGACGCGCCAGGTGACGGAGTCCGGCCCGAAGAGCCCGTGATCGGCTGTCATCCTCCCAGCACAGCACCCCGGAGCCGCCACCGCGAGACGATCACACGCCGGGCGGCCGCCGCTCCCCGCACCGCGTCGCCCGCTCGAACGCCTCGGCGACCTTCAGCAGCTCCAGCTCGCCGCGGTGCCCGCCGACCATCTGCATCCCCACCGGCAGCCCGCCCGGTGTGAACCCGGCGGGCACCGAGATCGCCGGGTGCCCCGTCGCGGAGATCAGGTAGGCCGACGCCATCCAGTCCAGGTACGAGGGCTGCGCGACGCCCGCGACCTCCTTCGGGAACTCGATCCCCACCTCGAACGGCACGACCTGCGAGACCGGGAGCAGCAGCACGTCGAAGCGGGTGAAGAACTCCCGCATGCGCCCGAACAGGACGCCGTGCAGCGTCTCCGCCCGGGCCAGGTCGGGACCGGTGAGCGCCAGCCCCTCCTCGGTGTTCGCGACCAACGTGTCCTTGAGCGTGTCCCGGTGCCGCTCCAGCAGCGGGCCGAACGCCGCGGCGAACTGCCACGCCCGCAGGGTTCGGAACACCTCGTCCGCGCCGCGCAGGTCCGGGAACGCCTCCTCGACCTGCGCCCCGAGGTCGGAGAACACCCTGACCTGCGGTTCCAGCGCGGCCGTGACCTCGTCGTCGACGGGGACGCGGCCGCCGAGATCCGGCGTCCAGGCCACCCGGAGCCCGGTCAGGTCGCGCTCGAGCGGGACGTCGAAGAGCGAGCCCGGGACGTCGATGCCGATCGGGCAGCGCGGATCCGGGCCGGCCATGACGGAGAGCAGCAGCGCCGCGTCACCGACGGTCCGGGCCATCGGGCCCTGCACCGCCATCGTCGACCAGGCCAGGACGCTCGGGTACGTCGGCACGCGGCCGGGGGCGGGGCGCAGGCCCACGACGTTGTTGAACGACGCGGGGTTGCGCAGCGAGCCGCCCATGTCGCTGCCGTCCGCGAGCGGGTGCATGCCACAGGCCAGCGCGGCCGCCGCGCCGCCGCTGCTGCCGCCGGCGCTGCGCGCAAGGTCGTACGGGTTGTAGGTGGCGCCGAAGACCGGGTTGAACGTGTGCGAGCCGGCCGCGAACTCCGGCACATTGGTCTTGCCGATCGTGATCGCGCCCGCGGCCCGGATGCGCTCGATCACGAGCTCGTCGGCGCCCGGGACGAAGTCCGCGAGCAGGGGCGAGCCGGAGGTGGTGCGGATCCCGGCCGTCGCGTGGGTGTCCTTGTGCGCCATGGGGATGCCGTGCAACGGGCCGAGCGGCTCGCCGGCGAGGAGCCGGGCGTCGGCCGCGTCCGCCTCGGCCAGCGCGCGCTCCGGGACCAGGGTGACGACGGCGTTGACCTGTGGGTTCACCGCGTCGATCCGGTCCAGGTGCGCCTGGACCAGCTCGCGGGCGGAGATCTCGCGGCGGCGGAGCATCCTCGCCATCTCCCGGGCTGTGCGGAAGCAGAGGTCCATCACCCCTGCACGCTAGCGCGGCGACCATGGAGGTTCACCGCGATCACCCGGCGAACCCTCGCGGTCATCGCGCTAGCCGCGCGCCCGGGCCGCCTCCACGGACGGTGGTGTGCTGTCGGCGGGCCGCGGCATCAGCAGCAACGCGCCCATCGCCACCACGCAACAGCCGACGATGTACCAGGAGATCCCGGTGCTCGATCCGGTGTTCTTCAGGATCGCCGCCGCGATCAGGGGTGCGGGACCGCCGGCGATCACGGAGGCGAGCTGGTAGCCGAGCCCGGCGCCGCTGTAGCGGATGTTGGTCCCGAAGGACTCGGCGATCAGCGCCGCCTGGGGGCCGTACTGCATGTCGTGGAAGATCAGCGAGAGGACGATCGCGAGCAGCACCAGGCCGGCGGTCCGGGTGTTGAGCAGGCCGAAGTACGGGAAGGCGTAGAGCGCCGTGCAGACGATGCCGATGCCGTACATGAGCCGGCGGCCGATCACGTCGGACAGCCAGCCGAACAGGGGCACGCTCACCAGCCCGATGGCCGCCGCGATCAGGGTGTCCGTCAGCAGGCTGCTGCGCTCGAGCTTCAGTTGCTGCGTGCCGTAGGTGAGCACGAACGTGATGAAGAGATAGAACGGCGCCTGCTCGGACAGCCGGACGAACGCGGAGACGAGCACCTCGCGCCACTGGGTGCGCAGCACCTCCACCACGGGCTGCTTCACGACGGTCTTCTTCTCCTTGACCGCCGCGAACTCCGGGCTCTCCAGCACCCGCAGCCTGACGTACAGCCCGACGCCGACGAGCAGGACGCTCGCCAGGAAAGGCACGCGCCAGCCCCAGGTCTCGAACGCGGGGCCCGTGGTCGACGACATGAGCTGCACCATCGCCGTCGACAGGAGCAGGCCGAGCGGCACCCCGACCTGGGGCCAGCTCGCCATGAACCCCCGCCGCTTCACCGAGCCCCACTCCATCGCGAGCAGGACCGAGCCGCCCCACTCGCCGCCGACCGCCACGCCCTGCAGCAGCCGCAGCACCGTCAACAGGATCGGTGCCGCGATCCCGATCGCCGCGTAGGTCGGCAGGATCCCGATCAGGGCGGTGCCGATCCCCATGATCAGCAAGGTCGTGATCAGCGTGGACTTGCGGCCGATGCGGTCCCCGTAGTGACCGAAGATCGCGGCGCCGATCGGGCGGGCGGCGAAACCGACGAACTGGGTGCCGAAGGCGAGCAGGACGCCGACGTAGGGGTCGCTGCCGGGGAAGAACAGCTTCGGGAAGACCAGGGCGGCGGCCGTCCCGTAGAGGAAGAAGTCGTACCACTCGATCGTGGTGCCGACCGTCGAGGCGAGGACGGCTCTGCGCCGCTGCGAACGGGCGAGCCTGGTGATGGGTTGGTCGGCGGCTGTGCTGGTCATCGGCCTCTCCCCGTCGTCGCGGATCGGACGGGGCAACGGTGACCCCGTGCGCGGGCTCCCGTCAACCGGAAGTGTGGATCAGATCGGATCGGCCAGGAAGGCGGCCCCCGCCGACGCCAGGTACGCCGGGTCCTGCACCCCGCAGAGCTCCCGTGCCGAGTGCATCGACAGCACCGGGATCCCGACGTCGACGGTCCGGATCCCCAGCCGCGTCGCGACGATCGGTCCCACCGTGGTGCCGCAGGGCATCGTGTTCTTCCCGACGAACGTCTGCGTCGGCACCCCGGCGCCCCGGCAGGCCCGGTGCCAGGCCGCCGCTCCCGGCGCGTCCGTGGCGTAGCGCTGGTTCGCGTTGACCTTCAGCGAGGGGCCGCCGTTGGGGATGCTGCGGTGCGCGGGGTCGTGGCGCTCCAGGTAGTTCGGGTGGGCGGCGTGGGTGACGTCCACGGACAGGCAGCGCGAGCGCGAGAACGCCGCGCCCCGGGCGTCGAAACCACCGGCGAGCCTGGTCAGGACCGTCTCCAGGAGCGGGCCGGCCGCCCCGGTCGCGGAGCCGCTGCCGATCTCCTCGTGGTCGAAGCCGACGAACACCGGGATCGTCGAGATCTCCTCGCGCGCGGCGCGGACCAGCGCGTCGAGCCCGGCGTGCACGGACGCCAGGTTGTCCAGCCGGGGGGCGGCGAGCAGCTCGTCGTCCCGGCCGAGGGTGGCCGGCGGCGTGAGGTCGTAGGTGACCAGGTCGTGCGCCGCGATCTCCCGCGCGGCGAGCCCGGCCTCCGCGGCGAGGAACTCCAGGAGATCGCCCTCGTGCACGTCCCCGATTCCCCAGATCGGCAGCATGTGCTGCTGCGCGTCGAGGGTCAGACCCTGGTTGACCTGGCGGTCCAGGTGGATCGCGAGCTGGGGGACGCGCAGCAGCGGACGCGCGACGTCCACCGGGACCGTCGTGCCGTCGAACAGCGCGAGGCGGCCGGCGAGCCCGAGGTCGCGGTCCAGCCAGGAGTTCCACAGCGCGCCGCCGTAGATCTCGACGCCGACCTGGCGCCACCCGGCGGCGCCGGAGTCCGGGTTCGGCTTGACCTTCAGGGTGGGGGAGTCCGTGTGCGCGGCGAAGACCCGCAGCGGCGCGCCCGGCTCGCCGCCCGCCGGCACGTACCAGGCGAGCAGGGTCCCGTCGCGCACCAGGTAGCGGCCGCCGGGACCGTCCTCCCAGGCCCCGGCTTCCTGCTGCTCGGTGAACCCGGCGGCGGTGAGACGGCGGACCGCCTCCGCCACGGCGTGGTACGGGGAGGGGCTCGCGGCCACGAAGGCGGCGAGATCCAGCGCGGCGGTGGTGTCCGGAGGGTTCACCTGAGGCATCCTCGCAAACGTGCGAGCCGTGGACGTGGTGGTGGTCGGCGCGGGCTCGTCCGGCAGCGCGCTCGCCGGGCGGCTCGCCGAGCGCGGGGACCTCGACGTCCTGCTGCTCGAGGCCGGCCCGGTGTCCACGCTGCCGGACGTCACGCGCGTCGCCTCGCTCGCGGCCACCGCGCCGGACCACCCGCTGAACTGGGCGTATGCCGCCACCCTGGTCCGGGACCGGATCGTCGCCGTGCCCCGTGGCCGGTTGGTGGGCGGTTCGAGCGCGATCAACGGCGCCTACTTCGTGCGCGCGGTGCCGCAGGACTTCGCGGACTGGGACGTACCCGGCTGGTCCTACGACGACGTCCTGCCGTACTACCGGCGCTCCGAGCGCGATCTCGACTTCTCCGGTGAGCTGCACGGAACCGACGGGCCGCTGCGGGTCCGCCGCCCGCGGGGCCCCCTGCTCGCCCCGACGACGCCCGCGTTCCTCGCCGCGTGCAGCGCGCTCGGCTACCCGCGGGAGGAGGACAAGAACGCCGGCGGGCCGCCGGGGGCGGGTCTGGTCCCGTCGAACGCCGCGGACGGGGTGCGGATCAGCGGTGCCGCGGCGTACCTGCCGCCGCCGTGGGGTGCCGCGCCGGCGGGCCGGCTGGAGGT
Organism: Pseudonocardia sp.; assembly: GCF_025465255.1. Taxonomy (GTDB): domain Bacteria; phylum Actinomycetota; class Actinomycetes; order Mycobacteriales; family Pseudonocardiaceae; genus Pseudonocardia. Next base: position 22,235 of record NZ_JAODNI010000050.1, on the reverse strand, counting down.
CCGGGCCGGGACGACGGTGCTGCGGGTGCTGCTGCAGGGAAACCGCGCGATCGGCGTCGAGACCACGGACGGGCCCGTGCACGCGGGCGAGGTGGTGCTCGCCGCGGGGGCGGTCGGCTCGCCCTACCTGCTGCTGCACAGCGGGATCGGGCCGGGCGCCTCGCTGCGTGCGGCCGGCGTCCCGGTGCGGCACGACCTGCCGGGCGTGGGGGAGAACTGGTCGGACCATCCGAGCGTCTTCCTGCCGTTCCGGGGGTCCGGGGCGGTCGACGACGACGCCGTCGCCGGGCAGGCCGCGCTCGACCTGGATTCGGGTTCGGACCCGGCCGGGGACCTGGAGATCCTGCTGTTCGCCCGGCCGTTCCTCCCCGGCGGCGACTTGCACCTGATGTGCGCGCTGCAACGCCCCGAGAGCCGCGGGCACCTGACGCTGGCCGGCGCCGATCCGCTCGTCCCGCCCCGGCTGGACTACTACTACCTGCGGACCGAGGCCGACCGACGGCGGCTGCGCGCGGCCGTGCGGATCGCCGCGGACCTGCTGCGCGCGGCCGGGCTGCCCCGGAGCGAGCCGGAGGGTTTCGTGCTCGGCAACGACCGCCGCCTCGACGGGTGGATCTCCGGCGTCCTGACGACGTCCGTGCACCTGTGCGGGAGCGCCGCGCTGGGCTCGGTGGTGGAGCCGGACCTGCGGGTGAAGGGGGTCGAGGGACTGCGGGTGGCGGACACGTCCGTGCTCCCGGTCGTCCCGCGCCGGGGGCCCGCCGCGACCGCGATCATGATCGGCGAGCGCGCCGCGGACCTGGTGGTCCGGGCGTCGGGCCCGTGATCCGGCCGTCCGGCTGCGGGCCGGGCTACCGTGGCCCGATGGCGTCCGAGAACCCGTTCCTCGCACCGAGCGAACTCCCGTACCGGCTCCCGGACTTCGCGGCGATCACCGACGAGCACTACCTCCCGGCCTTCGAACAGGGGATGGCGGAACAGCGCGCCGAGGTGGAGGCGATCCTCGGGTCGGGCCCGCCGACGTTCGCGAACACCATCGAGGCCCTGGAGCTCTCGGGACAGACGCTCTCCCGAGTCTCCCGGGTCTTCTTCAGCCGGGCCGGTGCGCACACGACGCCGCGGATCGAGGAGGTCCGGGCCGCCGTCGCCCCGATGCTCGCCGCGCACGCGGACTCGATCTCGCTGGACCCGCGGCTCTTCGCGCGGATCACCGCGCTCCACGCGCAGCGCGACGAGCTGGGACTGGACCCCGAGTCCCACCGGCTGCTCGAGCGCCACCAGACGGACGCCGTGCGGGCCGGGGCCGAGCTGGGGGACGCGGACAAGGAGCGGCTGCGGGAGCTCAACACCGAGCTCTCGTCGCTCTCGACGACCTTCAGCGCGCGCCTGCTCACCGGGGCAAACGTCGCCGCGGTGCACGTCCGGGACGTCGCCAGGCTCGACGGGCTGTCGCCCGGGGCGATCTCCGCCGCCGCGGCGGCCGCGACGGCCCGCGGGCACGGCAGCGGCTACCTGATCACGCTGGTGCTCCCGACCGGCCAGCCGGTGCTGGAGTCGCTGACGGACCGCGGGCTGCGCGAGGAGATCCACCGGGTGTCGATCGGGCGGGGCGCGACGGGGGACGAGAACGACACCCGGGACGTCTTGCTCCGGCTGGCCGCGCTGCGGGCCGAGCGGGCCGGGCTGCTGGGGCACCCGAGCCACGCGGCCTACGTCATCGAGGACAACACGGCGGGCTCGGTCGACGCCGTCGCCTCGATGCTCGCGGACCTCGCGCCCGCGGCGATGGCGAACGCGGACGCCGAGGCCGCGGAGCTGGCCGAGGCCGCCGGGCACCTGATCGAGCCGTGGGACTGGGCGTTCTACGCGGAGAAGGTGCGCCGCGAGCGCTACGAGGTCGACGCCACCGCGCTGCGTCCTTACCTGGAGCTGGAGCGGGTGCTGCAGCACGGCGTCTTCCACGCGGCGGAGGAGCTGTACGGGATCCGGTTCCACGAGCGGCACGACCTGCCGACCTACCACCCGGACGTCCGGTTCTGGGAGGTCTTCGACGCGGACGGCACGCCGCTCGGGCTCTACGGCGGGGACTACTTCGCCCGCGAGTCCAAGCGCGGCGGGGCGTGGATGAACGCTCTGGTCCCGCAGTCCGGGCTGCTCGGGACCCGGCCCGTCGTGATGAACACGCTCAACATCTCGAAGCCGGCCGAGGGCGAGCCGGCGCTACTGACGATCGACGAGGTGCGGACGCTCTTCCACGAGTTCGGGCACGCGCTGCACGGGCTGTTCTCCGCCGTCCGGTACCCGACGTTCTCCGGGACGTCCGTACCGCGGGACTTCGTGGAGTTCCCGTCGCAGGTCAACGAGATGTGGCTGGAGCGCCCGGAGATCCTCGCCCGGTACGCGCGGCACCATCTCACCGGCGAGCCGCTGCCCGCCGAGCTGCTGGAGCCGCTGCTCGCGAGCCGCAGCTACGGCGAGGGCTTCCGGACCACGGAGTACCTCGCGGCGTCCCTGCTCGACCAGGCCTGGCACACGCTCGGCGCGGACGACACCGTCGGGGGAGCCGGCACCCTCGGCACCGTGGACGACGTGCGGACCTTCGAGGCCGAGGCGCTGCGCAAGGCCGGCATCGCGCACCCGCTCGTCCCGCCGCGCTACCGCAGCACGTACTTCAACCACGTGTTCGCGGGCGGCTACAGCGCCGGCTACTACTCCTACATCTGGTCGGAGGTCCTGGACGCGGACACCGTGGAATGGTTCGAGGAGAACGGCGGCCTGCGCAGGGCGAACGGAGACCACTTCCGCCGCACGCTGCTCTCCCGGGGCGGCGCCGTCGACGCGATGGACGCCTACCGCGCCTTCCGCGGCCGGGACCCCGAGATCCGTCCGCTCCTCGTCCGCCGCAACCTGGCCTGATCGCAGGCACGCGAAATACCCCGGCTCGCCGGGGTCGTTGACGAGGGTGTGACACCGGACGTCAAGCTCTCCCTGCTCGACCGGTCCCGTACCCGGGCCGGCGAGCCGGACGACGCCACGCTGCGGCACAGCGTCGCGCGGGCCCTCCGGGCCGAGGGGCTCGGCTACCACCGGTTCTGGGTCGCGGAGCACCACGCCGTCCCGGGGATCGCGTCCGGGAGCCCGCCCGTCCTGATCGCCGCCGCGGCCGCGCGCACGGACCGGATCCGGCTCGGCTCCGGCGGCGTGATGCTGCCGAACCACCGGCCGCTCGTCGTCGCGGAGCAGTTCGCGATGCTGGAGGCGCTGTTCCCGGGCCGGATCGACCTCGGCGTCGGCCGTTCGCTCGGCTTCACCCCGCCGGTCCGGCGGGCTCTGCACGCCGCCGCCACGGACACGTTCGCCGACGACCTCGCCGAGCTCCGCGCCTACCTCTCCGGCACCGCACCGATCACCGCCCGGCCCCGGCTCGACCGGGACGTCCCGGTGTTCGTCCTGGCCACGGGCAAGGGCCTGGCGGTCGCCGGGGACGCCGGGCTCCCGGTGGTGGTCGGCGGCCCGATCCTGTCCGACGACGCGCTCGGCCCGATGCTCGACGACTACCGCTCCCGGGCGCGCGCCGCCGGCGGCGAGCCGTACGTGATCGTCTCCACGGACGTCCTGATCGCGGACTCGCCACAGGAGGCCCGGGAGCTCGCCCTGCCCGAGGCCTGGGCCATGGCCGTTTCGCGTACCACCGGCGAGTTCCCGGCCCTGGAGCCCGCGGAGCCCGGCCGGGAGATGACGGGCCGTCAGCGCACCACCGTCGAACGCACGATCGCGCGCACGGTCCACGGCACGGAGGACGCCGTCGCCGAGCAGCTCGACGACCTGGTCACCCGCGCCGGCGCGGACGAGCTGCTGGCCAGTTCCTCGACCTTCGACCGTGCCGCCCTCGCGGACTCCGACGCCCGCCTGGCCCGGCTCCTGCGCCGACACTGACCCCCGCGGGGTCGTCGTGAGGGGCCGGTTCGCGGCGGCGGTGGAGGAGCAGGATCGCGCCGCCCGCGAGCAGACCCCAGAAGGCGGAGCCGACGCCGGCGAAGCCGACGCCCGCGGCGGTCACCACGAACGTGACGACCGCGGCCTCCCGGCCCGACGGCTCCGCGACCGCGGACGAGACCGCCGCGGCCAGAGCGCCGAGCAGCGCCAGCCCCGCGACCGCCTCCACCAGCACCGGCGGCGACAGGAGGAGGAGCGCCGTCGCCAGGCCCGCGCCCAGCCCGAGGACCGCGAGCCCGATCCCGGCGGTGATCGAGGCGATCCAGCGGCGGTCGGGGTCCGGGCCGGCATCCGGGCCCGCGGCGAGGGCGGCGCTGATCGCGGCCAGGTTCACCGCGTGCCCGCCGAAGGGGGCGCCCGCGAGCGTCGCCAGGCCCGTCGAGACAAGGATGCCGCGGAGCCTCGGGCGGAACCCGAACTGCGCCAGGACGGCCATCCCCGGGACGTTCTGCGAGGCCATCGTGACCAGGAACAGCGGCAGCCCGATGCTGACGAGCGTCGCGGCGTCGAAGGTCGGTGCCGTCCACTCCAGTCGCGGGGCGACGGCCACCCCGGACAGCCCCGAGCCGGTCAGCGCGATCCCGGCGACCGCGACGACGAGCGCCCCCGGCACCGCCCACGGCCGCGCGAAGCGGGCCAGCAGCGCCCAGACGACGATCACCGGCGCGGCGACGAGCGGGACGTCGTGCAGGGCCCGGACGGGGGCCAGGCACAGGTCGAGGAGCACGCCGGCGAGCATCGCCGATGCGAGCGGGGCCGGGATGGTCGCGATCAGCCGTCCGAGTGGCCGGACCAGCCCCGCGACGACGATCAGCGCCCCGCACAGCAGGAACGCCCCCTCCGCCGCCGCGAACCCGCCGGCCGGGGTCTCCGCGGAGATCAGCAGCGCGGCGCCGGGCGTCGACCAGGCGATGCTGATCGGCTGCCGCGTCCGCAGCCCGAGCACGACGGCCACGACCCCGGACGCGAGACACACCGTGAGCAGCCCGGACGCGGCCTGGCCCTCGCTCGCCCCCGCCGCACGCAGGCCGGTGAGCACCACGGTGAACGCGCCGCCGAATCCGACCAGCGCCGTCACCACGCCGGCCAGCACCGGCCGCGCCACGCCTCTCACGAGCACTCCCGTCGCTCCAGCGTGTTCCGTAAACGGAACGAACGTCGATGCGGGACGATATCCGCGTGGATGCCGCCGGAGCAAACGACCTCGCCGGAGCACGGGACACGGCCGAGCCCGCGCTCCCGGACGGGTCGGGCCACGTCGGTCCCCGGGTGCGGGCGTTGCGGGAAGAGCGCGGCCTGTCCCTCTCCGCGCTGGCGCGGCGCGCGTCCGTGGGGAAGGCGACCCTCTCGGGTCTCGAGGCCGGCACCCGCAACCCGACGCTCGACACGCTGCACTCGGTCGCGGCCGCCCTCGGCCTGCCGCTCACCGCGATCGTCTCCGGTGTCCCGGGATCCACGTCGCCGACCGGCGGCCGGATCCGCGGCGCGGCCGTCCACATGGAACTGCTGAAGGTCTTCGACGACGGCCCGGTCACCTACGAGCTCTTCCGGATGCGGATCCCCGCCGGAGCCGCGCAGACCTCACCCGCGCACCACGTGGGGGTCACCGAACACGTGACCGTCTTCGCCGGGACCCTGCAGTTCGGCCCGCCGAACGCCTCCCGGGAGGTGACGGCCGGCGGGTACGGCGAGTGGTCGGCGGACGTGCCGCACGGTTACGCCGCCGTCGGCCCCGAGGACGTCGAGGCGAGCCTGGTGATCCGTTACCCGCGCACGCGGGCGTGCCCCGCCCCGGAACCGGACGTTGCCGATCGCCGCTCCTGACCTGCGCCGAGATCGCCGAGCGGCGTTAACGCGGCGCCCTCGCCCTCCGAGTAGGAGGTACGACCGCACGGGCAACGGAGCACGACATGACCTCGACGACCGCCCCCACCTCGCACGTGGATCCCGTCCACGTCGACGAGACGCCGACCGAGTGGATCCCGATCCAACGCGCGCGGGAGCGCGTCACGGTGGACTGGGCCGCGAACGCCGCCCGCACCCGTCGGCGCCGGTGGGCCCGGCGGGGGAGCGCCGTCCTGGCGGTGTCGGTCCTGCTCGCCCTGGCGGCCGCCGGCCTCGTCCTCTGGCGGGCGACGTCCGGTGCGGACTGGAGCGCCCCGGCGCTCTGGCATCAGGTGTCGACCCCGGTGTCGGACTGGGTCACCGCCCGCCTGCCCGCGAACCAGGAGTGGTGACGGCGGGTGCCGCCCCCCGCAGCGCCCGGTGGCCGCACTCGTCACCCTCACCTGTAGACGCGCATCCAGTCCACGAACATCTCGGTCGGCGCAGGGGAGCCGCCGTCCGGGAAGTAGTCGAGCTGGATCGTCGGGTGCATCTTCCCCGGGGGCAGGGTGTTCCCGGCCGTGCTCTCGAAGACCTGCTTGCCGTCGATGAAGCCGCGCACCGCGTCCGGCGTCCACTCGACCGCGTAGTTGTGCCACTGCGTGATGTCGAGGGGCGTCTTCGCGGACTTCTGCTGGTTCGACGAGCTGTAGTGCAGGAAGAACGACACGCCGTCCGCGGCGCTGTTCGTCTCCGCGAAGTCGACCTCGCCGCCCTCGGGCCACGACATGTCCGTCGGCCACAGGATCAGCACCGGGTGGTACTGCTTGTCCCCGGCCGGGAACTTCGCCCGCATCTCCCACTTGCCGTACCGCTGGCCGGTGTCCCAGGCCATGCCGCCGGTGTTGCCGTCCGAGTCACCGCGGATCACGAGCGAGCCGTTCCGGACGCTGACCGCGTCCGGGGTGCGACGCCCGTTCCCGGCGTGTCCGGCGCCGTCGTACGTGCCCCAGCGGTCGCTCAGGCCGCCGTTGAACTCGTCGCCGCCGACGAGCTGCCACCCCTTGGCCATGGCCGCCTGGATGCCGTCGCCGGCAGAGACGGGCGCCACTGGCCGATTGGTGGCCGCGCGGCCGGAGCCGGTGGCGGGCGCGTTCGTGCGGGCGGGCGGGCGCGTCGTGGTCGTGGCGCGCTCACGCGCGGCCTTCGCGGCGTCCGCCAGCGCGGACGAGCCGATCGCGTCCTGCGCGGTGCTCGTGGGCGGCGCGGCGGTCGTCGTGTCCTGCCGTGCCTGCGCGGTGTCCGAGGAGACGAGCGCGGCCGCGAGGTCCGGGCCCTCGTCCGACGGGCCGGCGAACGTCAGGACGACGGTCGCGACCAGCACGGCCGCGGCCCCGACGGCCAGCGGCGCGAGCCGGCGCAGCGAGGACCGGTGCGTCGGCGAGTGGTCCGCCTCGACGAGCGTGCCCTCGGCGTCCCGCACGGCGCGCGAACGGGGGTGGGACGAACCGCGACGGCGCGACGGCCGGGTTGCGGTGCGACCGGGCGTCCGGTTCCGGGCGGCCTGCTCGGGGTCGTCCTCGTGCGCAGCGTCCTCGGCGGCCAGGGGGAGCTCGGCGTCCGGGAGGAGTGCGACGGTGGTGGGAAGCGGGTCGTGCACGGAGAGGTCGGTGGCGGGGAGCCGGTCGTGCGTGGGGAGGTCCTGTGCGGGGAGGTCGATCGCGGGGAACTCGTCCGTCGGGGGAGGGGGGGCGTCGTGTCCGCCGGGCGCCGGGGGAGCCTCGGGGAGGCGGCGCATCGGGGGGATCGGGGGGGACCCGACGGGCGACGGTGGGGCTCCGGGGGAGCCACGTCTATGTCGTCCCGGGTGCACAGGCGGGGAGCTGTGCTCTGCGGAGATCCGGGCGACCAGTTCCATCGGGTCGATCCGTTCCTCAGCAGCGGAGGGTTTCCGTCGCATGGTGGGGAACCCTAAGTTGCCTAGTAGCGATCACTCACCCTTCCTGAGAGGAGTGGTTGCGCAGCCGCGCCGACAGGTCGTTCTCGGCGCCGGAGCGTGACAACCTCTGCCGACCCGAGTCGATCTTTAGGCCTTTCGGAGTAATCGAGCTCTCAGGTCGGACCGCTCATCGTGTCCGGCGGGCCCGTTCGACCGTTAGCTGATTGTGACCGGTGGTCGGTGACGACATGCTGTCCCCGATGCTCCCCGTCGCTCCCCCGGGGGGACCGTCCGCGCTCGTACCGACACAGGCGTCGGCCCGATCGTCCGTGCCCCCGTACGCCCCCGTCCTGCTGGCGCTGCCCCCCACCGCGGCGTCGGCCTCCGTCCTGCGCAGTCTCCGTGCGGAGAACATGCGCGTCGATCTGATCACCGACGGCATCGCCGTGCTCGACGCCGTGCGCGCCCAGCACCCCGCGCTGCTGGTGCTCGACGTCGAGCTGCCCGGGCCCGACCATGCCGCGGTCCTCGCGGCCGTGCACTCCGAGGCGCCCGGCGTCCCGGTCGTCGCGATCACCCCGCGCGAGCGTCGCGCGTCGCTGCTCGGCCAGTTGCGCAGCGAACGCGACGACTACCTGCTGCGCCCCTTCGCCGTCGACGAGCTGTCCGCGCGGATCCGCCTGCGCCTGCGGCTCGCCGTCACGATGGGCCACACCGTCTTCCGCCGCGGCGACCTGGAGGTGGACACCGAGTTCGGCGAGGTGGCCGTCGACGGTCAGCCGGTCGCGTTGTCCCCCACCGAGTTCGCCCTGCTCACCGCCCTGCTCGCCGAACCCGGCGAGACGATCTCGCACGACCGGCTGGCGCGCGAGGTCTGGCGCGAGCCGGCGTCGGCGAACCTCGTGCAGGTCTACATCGGCTACCTCCGCCGCAAGATCGGCCCGGAGCGCATCCGGACGGTCCGCGGGGCGGGGTACGTGCTGGAGGGCTGAAAGGCCCTGACGGACGGGAACGGCCGCCCCGGGAGTCCCGGAGCGGCCGTTCCCGTGAACGCGTGGGGTCAGGCGTGCGTCCTGCGACGGCCGATGACCAGGCGACCGCCGCGGGGCGCCTGAGATCCAATGCCCCGTCCTGATCTCGAGCAAACGCAGCCACTCCGCCGCGTGGTGCCGCCCGGAGCCGGGACCTCAGGGTTACCGCAGGTCACCCGGGCGAGGAACTTCGTATAACACTTCGGTCGCGGCGCCTGTCCGGCCTGTCGTCGCCGATCGTGACGTGTTAGGCAGGGCGCCTCACGGACAGCGACGGGGTTCTGTCCGGCACACAGCAGGGGGTTCGATGAACTTCGGGTTCTGGGGCATCATCTGGACGATCATCATCGGGCTCGTGCTCGGTGTCCTCGGACGGCTGATCCTTCCGGGGAAGCAGGACATCCCGATCTGGCTGACCATCCTCGCCGGCGTCGTGGCCTCGATCGTCGGCTACCTGATCGCCGGTGCGCTGGGCGTCGCCACGACCAACGGCGTGGACTGGGTCGAGCTCATCATCAAGATCGTGCTCGCCGTGGCGGCGGTCTACGCGGCCACCGCGCTCTACGGCCGGCGTGGCGTGAAGAGCTAGCCGACACGACGACGCGAGGGCCCCGGACCAGGCAGGTCCGGGGCCCTTCGTCGTTCCAGGCCCTCTACCGCACGAACCGGACGGTCAACGGGTAGCGGTGGTCCCGCCCCGACGACGCCCGGACCGTCGCCGTGATCACGCACACCACGTAGAACAGGCCGTAGAGCGGCAGCAGGACCAGCCCGATCCCGACGAAGATCAGCAGATAGAACACCACGGTGTAGAACAGGGCGTTGATCTGGAAGTTCAGCGACTCGACGGCGTGGCGGCGCACGAACGCCGAGTCGTTGCCCTTGGCCAGGAGCACGACCAGGGGCGCGAAGAGGCCGAGCGCGAACCAGGCCGAGATGAAGCTCAGGATGTGGGCGGACATCGCCCAGTTCCGCTCGTCGGCCCACGGCTCGACCGTGCCGAAGCGTTGCGTCGGTTCCCAGGGGCCGTCGGGCGGCGGAGGCGAGCTCATCTCCCCATTGAACCGCAGGTCGGTGCGCCCGTGCGGGTACTTCAGGGAGCGAACGCCAGTGCCGCCTCGAGCAGCCGGTCGTTCTCCTCGGGGGAACTGACCGTGACCCGCACGCCGTCGGGGTGGAACGGCCGCACGATCACCTCGCGCTCGCCGCAGTGCCGCGCGAAGTCCGCGGTCCTCTCGCCGAGCGCCAGCCAGACGAAGTTCGCCTGCGTCGGCGGCACCGTGTACCCGGCCGCGACCAGCGCCTCCCGCACCCGGACCCGCTCGCCGACGACCTCCTTGCACGCGGCCAGCAGCTCGGAGGCGTGGTCGAGGGCCGCGATCGCCCCGGCCTGCGCCACCGAGCTGATGCTGAACGGCGCGCAGACCTTGCGCAGCGCCGTCGCGATGTCCGGGGCGGTGACCGCGTACCCGACGCGCAGCCCGGCGAGCCGGTAGGCCTTGGAGAACGTGCGGAGCACGACGAGGTTCGGGTGCGCCTCGAGCAGCCGCGTCCCGTCGACGGCCTCCGGGTCCGTCACGTACTCGAAGTACGCCTCGTCCAGCGCCACCAGGACGTCCGGTCCGACGGCGGCGAGAAACCGCTCGAACTCCGCGCGGTGCACCACGGTGCCGGTCGGGTTGTTCGGGCTGCAGACGAAGATCAGCCGGGTGTTCGGCGTGACCGCGGCCGCCATCGCGTCGAGGTCGTGGCGGAAGTCCCCGTCGAGCGGGGGCGTGACGGCCCGGGCGTTCCCGATCTGGGTGACGATCGGGTACGCCTCGAAGGAGCGCCAGGCGAAGATCACCTCGTCCGTGGTCTCCCGGCAGCTGATCTGCACCAGCTGCTGGCAGAGGCTCACCGAACCGCAGCCGACGGCGATCCGCTCCGTCCCGACGCCCAGCTCCGCGGCCAGCCGCTCGGTGAGCGCGACCGCAGCGAGGTCCGGGTAGCGGTTGCCCCCGCCGGCGGCCTCGGCGATGGCGGCCAGCACCGGCGCCGGTGGCGGGATCGGCACCTCGTTGCTCGCCAGCTTGATCGCCCCGGGCACGGCGCGGCCGGGCACGTAGGCGGGCAGGCTGGCGAGGTCGGGGCGGATCGGCGTCATGTCCGTCACGGTAGACGGCCCCGGCCCCGCGTTCGCCCACCGAGGTGGAAGGCTGCGGGCATGACCGAGATCCGCACCGAGACCGTCCCGCTGGTCGACGGCAGCGAACTCCGGCTCACCGTCGCCCAGCCCGACGGCCCCGTGCGTGGCGGCGTCGTCGTGCTCCACGAGGCACGCGGCGTCACCGACGCCGTGCGCCGCCTCGTGTCGGGCATCGCGGGAGACGGTTGGCTCACCGTTGCGCCGCACCTGTACCACCGCGACGGCGCCGACGAGCTGGACGCGAGCGACGAGCAGGTCGCCGACCAGGTCCGCCGGCTCGACGGCGAGCAGGTCATGGCGGACACCGACACCGCGTTCGGCTGGCTCGCCGAGCACGACGTCACCCCCGACCGGATGGGCGTCATCGGCTTCGATTTGGGCGGCACCGTCGCGCTGCTCGTGGCGGCGAGCCGCACCCTGGGCGCCGCGGTGACCGTCGGCGGGACCGGGACCACCGAGCCGCTGTCGGACTCCTTCCCGTCACTCGTCAGCGCCGCGGCGGAGGTCACCTGCCCCTGGTTGGGCATCTACGGCGAACCTGCGGACGGCAGCGAGGACCCGGCGCTGGAGCAGTTGAAGGACGCCGCGGACGGGGCCGGCGTCGCGACGAACCTAGTCACCTACCCCGAGTCCGGGCACCGCTTCGACTCCGAGCCCGGTTCCGCCGAGGACGCCTGGCAGCGGATGCTCAACTGGTTCGACTCACACCTGCGTTGATCAGCGACGACGGCATTCGGCCGACCCCGGTGAAATGGCTCGACGGGCTTGTGTAGTCTTGGCATCGCTGGCGGCCGAGACTGGCCCCGGGAGGCTTCGCCTAGTCTGGTCTATGGCGCCGCACTGCTAATGCGGTTTGGGGTAACCCCCCATCCCGGGTTCAAATCCCGGAGCCTCCGCGCCGACGAGGCCGACTCCCGGGTCGGACTCGCAAGTCGGTACAACTGAACAACGCATGCGCCCGTAGCTCAACGGATAGAGCATCTGACTACGGATCAGAAGGTTAGGGGTTCGAATCCCTTCGGGCGCACAAGATCGATACCAACCCTGACCGGCGAGAGCGGTCAGGGTTGATTCGTTTTGCGGGGACGTGGGACGATTTCGGATCCGGGCACGGCGGCGCCGGGGGGCCGGGGCGTCGCGCCGGGAGATTCGCGTCGCACCCTGGGCACTTCGACCCACCCGACCATCCCGACCCCCCAGGGCGAATCGGCGGGCGAAGTTCCCCCTGTCAGAGCGCGCCGGGCGGCTCGCGGGCTCGTCACGATGGTGTGCACAGCCCCTTTCCCGGCAGGAGGAGTCCATGCCCCGACGTCCCTCAGCGCCACCTCGCCGTGGCACTCGCGCCGAGACCCGCGCCCAGCCGGTCCTCGCCTCCCATGACCTCGACGAGATGGGCTCCGCGAGGTGAGCGGCCCGTTCCCGCCGGGCGGGCGCCTCGAGGCGGGGGACTTCGCGACGGGAACTGCGCGCGCGCCGGGGCTCGACCCCGTCCTCACCGTCGGCGTGATCGGCTCGTACGGCGGGCTCAACGTCGGTGACGAGGCGATCCTCACCTCGGTGCTCGCCGGGGTGCGCGAGTTGCGGCCGCAGGTGCGGATCGTCGTATTCAGCCGCAGCGCTGAGCACACCCTGCTGCACCACCGGCCCGATGAGGTGGTGTGCCTGGAGCAGGCCGACCGCCGGCGGGTCGCCGAGGCCGTGGCCGGGCTGAACCTGCTCGTGCTCGGCGGAGGCGGGATCCTCTACGACGGCGAGTGCAGCCGCTACCTGCGGGTCGTACAGGCCGCACACGCCGCCGGCGTGCCGGTGTTCGTGCACGCCGTCGGCGCCGGACCACTGCACGATCCGGGGGACTGCGCGCTGGTCCGCAACGCCCTGGACGGTGTGGCGGACCTCCTCGTCCGCGACGGTGGCTCCAAGAAGGTGCTGGAGGAGGCGGGGGTCGACGCCGAGATCAGCGTGACCGCGGATCCGGCGCTGCTCCTGCAGCCGATCCGGTTCCCCCGGGAACGGCTGGACCGGGGCGGGATCTCCTCCGACGTCCGGCTGGTCGGCGTCTCCGTGCGCGAGCCGGGGCGCGCCGCCGAGTTCCTCGACGAGGACGGCTACCACGCCCTGCTGGCGGTGGTGTCGGACTTCCTGGTGCACCGGCTGGACGCACAGGTGGTCTTCCTGCCGATGGAGGAGGACGACCTCCGGCACTCCCACGGGGTGCTGGCCCGGATGACCGATCCGAGCCGCGGTCGCATCCTGCACGGTCCGTACCAGCCCGGCGAGGTGCTCGGGCTGATGGACCACCTGCACCTCGTGGTCGGGATGCGGCTGCACTTCCTGATCTTCGCGGCGATGGCCGGGGTGCCGTTCCTGCCGCTGCCCTACGCGGGCAAGGTCTTCGACTTCGCCTGCGCCGCCGGCGTCCCCGCGTTGCGCGGCGTGCGGCGGGAGCACGCCGGGCCGTTGCTGGCGGAGCTGGACCGGCTGTGGGACGAGCGGCCCGAGCGGCTGGGCGTCGTGCGGCGGCGGGTGGCGCGGCTGACCGAGAGCGCCCAGCTCACCCGGAAGCGGCTCGGGAACCTGCTCGACACGCTCGACCCGCGGCCGTCGCTGACCGGGATCGGCCGCGACGGAGCCTTCTGATGCCGCCGCTGCAGCGCCCCGCGCACCGCACCGAGGTGACGCTGCCCCCCCGGACCGGTGTGCTCGCCGCCAACACGGACGTGCTCGTCGTGGGTGGGGGTCCAGCCGGCTTCGGGGCGGCCGTGGCGGCCGCCGATGCGGGTGCGGAGGTCGTGCTCGTCGAGCGCTACGGCTTCCTCGGCGGCAACGCGACGGTCGCACTCGTCATGCCGCTCATGTCGTTCCACAACGAGCGCAAGCAGGCCGTGATCAGCGACGACACCCGGATCCTGCCCACCGACCACGGTGAGGGCGACCCGGTCGTGGCGGGCGTGCTGGGCCGCCTGCTCGCGCGGCTCACCGCGACCGGCGGCGCGGTGCCGCCGTCACCGGACACCGGCTACACGGTCCCGTTCGACCCCGAGCAGCTCAAGCAGGTCATGCAGGACATGATCGACGAGGCCGGGGTGCAGGTGCTCTACCACTCCCTTGCCTCCGGCACCGCTCCCCTCGCGGACGGCCACCGCGTGGTGTTCGAGACCAAGTCCGGGCCGGTCGTGATCGACGCGCGGGTGGTGGTCGACTGCACCGGGGACGGCGACGTGGCCGCGGCGGCCGGGGCCGCCTACGACGTGGGCCGCGAGGAGGACGGCCTGACCCAGCCGATGACGCTGCAGTTCCGCCTGGTCGACGTCCTGGTCCCGCAGTTCTCCCGCTACGTCGACGACCATCCCGACCAGTGGCGCGGCGTCCACGGCCTGTGGGACCTCGTCCGGGAGGCCACCGTGGCCGGCGAGCTGGAGCTGCCGCGCGAGGACATGTTGTTCTTCAGCACCCCGCACCCCCGGGAGATCAGCGTCAACTCGACCCGCGTCACCGCGGTGCAGGCCACCGACGTCTGGGACCTCACCCTCGCCGAGATCGTCAGCCGGCGGCAGATGGCGGAGATCGCCCGCTTCCTCCAGGAGCGGGTCCCCGGCTTCGCCGAGGCGTACGTGGCGCAGAGCGGCATGATCGGCGTGCGGGAGTCACGGCGGTTCATCGGGGAGTATCAGCTCACCGGGCATGACGTGCTCGCCGCCCGCCGCTTCGGCGACGCCATCGCGCAGTGCGCCTACCCGGTGGACATCCACAACCCGGAGGGCCCCGGCACGCTCCTGCGGCGGCTCCCGCAGGGGGAGTCCTTCGACATCCCGCTGCGCTGCCTCCTGCCCGGCGACGTCGACGACCTGCTCGTCGCCGGCCGCTGCATCTCGGGCACCCACGTTGCGCACTCGTCGTACCGGATCACGCCGGTGAGCATGGCGACGGGCCAGGCGGCCGGCGTCTGTGCGGCGCTCGCCGCCAAGACCGGGCGACAGCCCCGCCACGTCCCGGCGCGGGACGTGCAGCGGGTGCTCCGCAAGCAGGGCGCGCAGCTTCGCGACAACCTGGGGGAGTGACCGCGTTTCAGCCGCTCGCCGACACGCCCGGAACCCGGCCCTCCCGGAACGCGTCGACGAACAGGGCGTGGTCCCCCCGGACCTGCGCGGCGTAGCTGTGGGCGAAGTCGACGACCCACGCCACGAACTCGTCCTCCCGACCGGTGACGACGCGGGTGATCGCGTCCTCGGTCTGGAAGTCGACGAGCGAGTGGTCCGCGTCCGAGTCCGCGACGCAGTGCACCTTCGCCGTCGCCCGGCCGAGATACTCCACGACCGGGCCGATCTCGTCCGGCTCGGTGAGCTCGGACCAGTCCAGGTCCGCCTCGTACGGCGAGATCTCGCTGACGACGAACCCGACGCCGTCGAGGTCCGTCCAGCCGAGCATCCGGTCCGCGTGGGCCTGCAGGGCGCGCTGGGAGACCGCGGTGCGGTGGCCGTGGTGGTCGAAGTGCCGGGCGAGCCCCGGATCGGTCACCACCCGGGACGGCGCGGCGACGTTGCCCTGCTTCATGGAGACCACGACGTCGTTGTCCAGCGCCTGGTTGAAGCCCTCGACCAGCACCGTGTACGCGGGCAGCCCCGCGCTGCCGATCCCGAACCCGGACTTCCCGGCCACGTCCTTGATCGAGTACGTGACGCCGCGGTAGCGCTTGCCCTCCGGGATCGTCTCGACGTACCGGGCGAACGCCTCGGTGACCTTCGCCCGCTCCGCGTCGTCGAGGCGGCGCAGACCCGGGCCGTCGCGCAGGATCCGGTCGAAGCCCTCGGTCTCGGTGAGCCGGTCCAGCAGCGCGACGCGGGTGCGCAGCTTCGCGAGCTCGAGGACCTGGTGCACCGGCCCGTCCGTGGTGTCCAGGCGCAGGGCGAAGCTGCGGTCGTCCGTCGTCTCGACGAACCAGCGGACCTGGTCGAGGTAGGCGCGGACGTAGCTCTCGACCAGGCCCGAGATGTCCGCGTCCGAGATCGCCTTGCGCCAGCCCAGCAGCGCCAGGCTGGCCGCGAACCGGGTGACGTCCCAGGTGAAGTGGCCGACGTAGGCCTCGTCGAAGTCGTTGACGTCGAAGATCAGGACGCCGTCGCCGTCCATGTAGGTGCCGAAGTTCTCGGCGTGCAGGTCGCCCTGGATCCAGACCCGGCTCGTGCGCTCGTCCGCCCACGGGTCGTCCCGCTCCGCGACGTCGGCGTAGAAGAGGCAGGCGCTGCCCCGGTAGAACGCGAACGGGTCCGCGGCCATCTTCCGGAACTTCGTGCGGAAGGCCGCGGGGTCCGCGGCCATCAGGTCGTCGAACGCGGTGACGAGCGTGTCGACGATGCGTTCGGAGCGGTCGGTCATGGTGTCGATGATGCCCGGCCGCGGGGTGCGCGGCGGGGCATCATCGGGTCGGGCGGTCAGCCGATGACGATGTTGGTGGCGAAGGTGCCCGCCGGGTCGTGCCGGTCGCGGATCTCCAGCAGGCGGGCGCGGTCGTCCTCGGCGAAGATCCGGCCGACGCGGTCCATCAGCGGCGTGGCGACGGCACGCATCGGCGCGAGCAGGGCGGCGCCCTCCTCGGCGGTCCCGAGGTGGGTGAAGCGCAGGCTGACCACGAACTGTCCGCGTATCGGCTCGGGGAGGGCGGGGTCCGGCGGGAGCCGCAGCAGGGCGACGGACGTGGTGGTGTCCTCGGGCAGGTTCGGCGCCCACTCGCGCCAGGCGTGCAGGACGTCCGCCGTGCTCACGGGCGGGAAGAAGACCGCCCCGCCGTGGAAGCGGGCGACCGGCACCAGGTCGAACTCGATGTCCGTGACGATGCCGAAGTCGCCCTTGCCGCCGCCGACGGCCCAGAACAGGTCGGCGTGGTGGCCGGGGTCGACGTGCCGGACCTCCCCGGGTGTCGGTGCAGGCCACCGGGCACGGCATCGCCTCGACCCTGTCGCACCGACCACGACGTCCGGGGACGCGTGCCCGTGCGAGGTGCCGCCCGGCCCGGTTCAGGGCTCCCGGACGACCAACATCATCAGCGTGTCCGCCAGCCGGTCGATCGCCTCGTCGAGGGCCGTGCCGCCGAGCCCTTCGCACCACACCGGGGCCTGCGACATCGAAGCGTGCATGCACTGCAGGACCGTGCCCACGTCCGTCACCCGGAACTCGCCCGTGGCCACGCCCTCCTCCACGACCCGGCGGAACAGCCCGTCGTGGCGCCCGCGCAGCTCCTTGATCCGCTCCTTCTGGTCCTGCGGCCACTCCCGCGGCACGAGGAACAGGCCCAGGGCCGCCGGGTACTCGCGGACGGCGATGGTGGTGTGCTCGCGGAGCAGGGCGCGCAGCCGGTCCGCCGGCGAACCGGCCCGGGCGGCGGGCAGGTTCTCCAGCCGCGACGTCCACTCGTTGCCGAGGGTCTCGATCGCGGCCGTGCCCAGGGCGTCCTTGCTGGCGAAGTAGTAGTAGAGCGAGCCCTTCGTGACGTCGAGCCGTTCCGCCACGTCCTCCAGGCTCACCGCGGCGTAGCCGCGCTCGCCGAAGAGCTCCGCCGCCGCGGTCAGGATCTCCTGGATCCGCCGCCCCCGCTTGCGCTCGATCCGGCTGACGGGTTCGTCGCCGACAGCCTGGTGCGTGCCCATCGCCGGCCCCTCTCGTCCGCGATTTCACCGCAGGGTACTACTTCGGCTCGCGATTCAGCTATTGACTTCAGGGTCAAAGTTCTGCACGGTGGGTCGCGTACCGAACGACGAAGGGGCCGACGACGTGGCACAGGACTACGAGGACATCACCTACGAGATCGACGGCCCCGCCGCCGTGATCACGATGAACCGGCCGCAGCGCTACAACGCCTTCCGCGGCCGCACGGTCGACGAGCTGATCAAGGCCTTCCGCTCGGCGTGGGCGGACGACAGGGTCCACGCGATCATCCTGACCGGCGCGGGGGACAAGGCGTTCTGCACCGGCGGCGACGTGAAGCAGCGCGCGGAGACCGGGGACTACGGGCCCACCGAGAGCGGCATGTTCGAGATCGGCTACCTGCACAAGCTGATCCGGGACATCCCCAAGCCGGTGATCGCGGCCGTGAACGGCCTCGCGATCGGCGGCGGGCACGTGCTGCACGTGCTGTGCGACGTCTCCATCGCCGCGGACACCGCGCGGTTCGGCCAGACCGGCCCGAAGGTCGGCTCGTTCGACGCTGGGTTCGGCACCGCCTACCTGGCCCGGGTCGTCGGGGAGAAGAAGGCGCGCGAGATCTGGTTCTGGTGCCGCCAGTACAGCGCGGAGGAGGCCGAGCGGATGGGCCTGGTCAACGCCGTCGTGCCCGCAGCCGAGCTGATGGACGAGGCGAAGCGCTGGGCCGCCGAGGTCGCGGAGAAGAGCCCGACGGCGATCCGGTTCCTCAAGCAGTCCTTCAACGCGGACACCGACCACCAGGCCGGGCTCAGCAACCTCGCGATGTCCGCCCTGAACCTGTTCACCGACTCCGCCGAGGGCCGGGAGGGCGCCGCGGCGTTCGCCGAGAAGCGCCCGCCCGAGTTCGCCAAGCACGTCGTCTCCCACTGAGGCCGGTGTGGACTTCGAGCGCACCGACGTCCAGGACAGGTACTGCGAGCGGGCCCGGACGATCGCGGAGAAGAAGCTGCTCCCGGGGTACGCGGCCCGCGAGCGGGACGGCCGGATCGAGCCGGAGCTGCGCCGGGAGATCGGCGGGCTGGGCCTGATCGCGCCGGAGATCCCCGTCGAGCTGGGCGGGCAGGGGGTCGACCGGTTGACCAGCGGGATGATCACCGAGGAGATCGGCCGCGGGGACATCAACGTCGCGTACCTGCAGGTCGTCGGCTCGCTCGTCGCGCAGATCATCACCGGCAACGCCCGGCCGGAGCTCGCGCAGCACTGGGTGCCGAAGATCTGCGGCGGCGAGGAGATCGTCGGCATCGGGCTCACCGAACCGCACGCGGGCTCGGACGCCGGGATGCCGAGACTGACCGCCCGCCGCGACGGCGACTCCTACGTGCTCGACGGCGTCAAGTCCCTGTCGTTCGCCGCCGACGCCTCGGCGGTGGTGGTCTTCGCGCGCACCGGGCCGTCGGAGAAGCGGGGCAAGGACATCTCTGCCTTCCTCGTGCCCCTGGACCTGGCCGGCGTCAGCCGTGAGGCGTACTCGGACATGGGGACGAGGGCCGTCGGCCGCGGCGCCGTCCACCTCGACGGCGTCCGGATCCCGGCCGACCATCTGCTCGGCGCCGAGGCACGCGGGTTCAGCCAGGTCATGCAGGGCTTCGACTTCAGCCGCGCGCTGATCGGGCTGCAGTGCCTGGGCTCGGCCCAGCAGACCCTCGACGAGACGTGGCGCTACGTCGGCGAGCGCGAGGCGTTCGACCGGCCGTTGAGCACGAACCAGGGCGTCGCCTTTCCGCTGGCCGAGGCCGAGACACTGTTGAGCGCGGCGCGGCTGCTGTGCCACCAGACGTTGTGGCTCAAGGACGCCGGGCTGCCGCACACCTCGCAGGCCGCGATGTGCAAGTGGTGGGCGCCGAAGACCGCCTACGACGTCATCAACCAGTGCCTCCTGCTGCACGGTCAGTACGGCTACCGGACCGAGCTGCCGATCGAGCAGCGGCTCCGGGACGTGCTCGGCCTGCAGATCGGTGACGGCACCGCCCAGATCATGAAGCTCGTGATCGCCCGGCAGCGCCTGGGCCGCGAGCTCGCCCCCTGAACAGGAGAGACATGCCCACGCTCCAGGACAAGATCGCCATCGTGACCGGCGCCGGTCAGGGCATCGGCCGCGCCATCGCCGAGAAGCTCGCGGCCGAGGGCGCCACGGTCGTCGTGTCGGACATCAACGAGACCACGGCGAAGGAGACGGCGGACACGATCGGCGGGGTCGGTGTCCGCGCGGACGTGACGGACCGGGACTCGGTGAACGCCCTCGTCGAGCAGGTGCACGCGCAGTTCGGCCGGATCGACGTGCTGGTCAACAACGCCGGCTGGGACAGGTCGAGCCCGTTCGTGGACTCGGACCCGGCGGATTGGGACCGGGTCATCGCGATCAACCTCTACGGCGTCCTGCACACGTGCAAGGCGGTCCTGCCGATCATGGCCGAGCAGGGCTACGGAGCCGTGGTCAACCTGGCGTCGGACGCGGGCCGGGTCGGCTCGTCCGGGGAGGCCGTGTACTCGGCGGCGAAGGGCGGCGTCATCGCCTTCACCAAGACGATCGCGCGCGAGATGGCGCGCCACCAGGTCCGGGCCAACGTCGTGTGCCCGGGCCCGACGGACACGGCGCTCTTCGCCTCCATGGGCGGGGACAACCCGAAGCTCCGCGAGGGGCTGACCAGGGCGATCCCGTTCCGGCGGCTGGCCCAGCCCGCGGACCTCGCCGGCATGGTCGCGTTCTTCGCCTCGGACGAGGCCTCGTACATCACCGGCCAGACCGTCAGCGTCAGCGGCGGCCTCACCATGAGTTAGCGAGGAGAACGATGGCGTTCGAGATGATCCTCACCGACGAGCAGAAGGCGCGGTACGCCGGCTACTGGCGGGACCGGGTGATCACGGACTTCCTGGACGAGGCCGCCGCGGCCGCGCCGGACAAGGTCGCGTTCGTCGATCCCCGGCGCCGCGTGACCTACGGCGAGCTGCGCCGCGAGGTCGACCGGTGCGCCCTCGGCCTGCGCGAACTCGGCGTCGGCCCGGGCGACGTGGTGTCCTTCCAGCTGCCGAACTGGATCGAGTGGATCGTCGTGCACTACGCGGCGAGCCGCATCGGCGCCATCAGCAACCCGCTCATCCCGATCTACCGCGAGCGTGAGCTCGGCTTCATGGTCGGGCTGGCGAGGTCCAAGGTCATCGTGGTGCCGAGCACGTTCCGCGGGTTCGACCACGCCGGCATGGTCGACAAACTGCGCGACGACTGGCCGGCGCTGGAGCACGTGCTGGTCGTGGGCGGGTCGTGGGACGAGTTCGCGGCGACGTCGTGGGAGGAGCGCCGGGACCCCGCCGAGCTGGCCGACCTGCGGCCGGACCCGGACGACGTCACGCTGCTGATCTTCACCTCGGGCACCACCGGCGAGCCCAAGGGCGTCATGCACACCCACAACACGGCCGTTGCGGCGAACGACCCGCTGCCGGAACGCCTGGGGATCACCGCGGACACCGTGTTCCACATGGCCTCGACGCTCGCGCACCTCACCGGGTTCCTCTACGGCGCGCGGCTCGCGGTGCAGAACGGTGCGACGACGATCCTGCAGGACGTGTGGGACCCGTCCCGGTTCGTCGAGCTCGTCGAGGAGCACCGCATCACCTACACCTCGGCCGCCACGCCGTTCCTGCACGACACCCTGAACGCGCCGAACCTCGCGGAGCACGACCTCTCGTCGCTCACGCGCTTCTGCTGCATGGGCGCGCCGATCCCGCGGGCGATCGTCCGGCAGGCGCGGGAGAAGCTGCCGGATCTGGTGGTGCTAGGCGGCTGGGGGCAGAGCGAGGACGCGCTGGTCACCCTCGGCATCCCGGGAGACCCCGACGACAAGCTGATCGACACCGACGGCTATCCGTGGCCCGGCATGCGCATCCGGGCCGTCGACCCCGAGGGCACCGAGGTCCCGCCGGGCACGGAAGGGCGGCTTCAGGTCACCGGCCCGTTCCTGTTCGTCGGCTACGCCGAGCGGCTGGAGATGGCCCGCGAGAGCTTCGACGGCGAGTGGTTCGACACCGGCGACCTGGCCACGATCGACGCGGACGGCTACCTGAGCATCTCCGGCCGCACCAAGGACGTGATCATCCGGGGTGGGGAGAACATCCCCGTCGTGTACGTCGAGAACGTCCTCTACGAGCACCCCGGGATCGCCGAGGTCGCGGTCGTCGGGCTGCCGGACCCGCGGCTGCAGGAGCGCGCGTGCGCGTGCGTCGTGCCCGCCGCGGGCCAGGAGCTCACGTTCGTCGGGATGCGGGACTTCCTCGCGGAGAAGGGCGTGGCCCGGCAGTACTGGCCCGAACGACTCGAGATCCTTCCCGAGCTTCCGAGAACCGCGAGCGGCAAGATCCAGAAGTTCAGGCTCCGCGAGGAGATCGGGGGGTCCTGAGGCGCTACCCGGCCGCGACGGCGATCGCCGCCGCCAGCTCCGCCGGCTTCGCGAGCATCGGGCCGTGACCGGCGTCGATCTCCCCGACGGACGTCGTGTGGGTGGCGAACTCGCGCTGCAGGGCGGGGGAGAAGGATCTGCCCTGCGGGGTCACCACACAGGTCGACGGG
>NZ_JAODNI010000244.1 GCF_025465255.1 Pseudonocardia sp. | reverse complement strand
GCCGCGCGCCCGTGCGCCGCCCGCTGGACTCCGGCGTCGTCGAACACATGGGGGAGGTCGCGCTGGCGCGGGACGCCTCCGCCAACCGGGATCCCGCGCTGGTCCTGCGGGTCGCCGCCACGGCCGCCCGGACCGGACTGCCGGTGGCCGCGGGCACCCTGCACCGGCTCGCCGAGACCGCTCCTGAGCTGCGGGAACCGTGGCCACGGGCCGCGCTGGGCGAGCTGCTGTCGCTGCTCGGCACCGGGCGCGGCATGGTCGACGTGATCGAGGCGCTGGACCGCACCGGCCTCTGGGGGCGGATGTTCCCCGAGTGGGGCGCCGTGCGGGACCTGCCGCCGCGGGACCGCGCGCACGTGTGGACGGTGGACCGCCACCTCGTCGAGACGTGCGCGCAGGCGGCGCGGCTCACGACCCGCGTCTCCCGCCCGGACCTGCTGCTGGTGGGGGCCCTGCTGCACGACATCGGCAAGGGCCGCGGCGGGGACCACTCCGAGGTCGGCGAGTCCCTGGCGGTGCAGATGGGCCGCCGGCTCGGGTTCGGCGAGGCGGACGTCGCGCTGCTCGGCCGGATGGTCCGCCACCACCTCCTGCTCCCGCACACCGCCACCCGCCGCGATCTCGACGACCCGGCCACGGTCGGCCGGGTCGCGGAGACCCTCGGCAACGACGTGGTGCTGCTGGACCTGCTCGACGCGCTGGCCGAGGCGGACTCGCTGGCCACCGGCCCCGCCGTGTGGAGCCCGTGGAAGCGCTCGCTGATCCGCGGCCTCTCCGCCCGGACCCGCGCGCTGATGGCGGGGGAGTCCCTGCCCGAGCCGGGCCCGGACCCGGAGCTCGACCCGGAGCTGGCGCGGGCGGTCCTCGAGGACGGGAAACCGCACGTCCGGCTCGTGCAGGACGACGACCTGGCCTCCGTGACCATCGGCGTGCCGGGCGGTCCCGCGGCGCTGTCCGCGTCCGCCGGGGTGCTGGCCCTGCACTCGCTCGAGGTGCACGCGGCCGAGGTCCGCACCACCGACACGCTCGCCCTCGCCCGGTTCGCGGTGTCCCCGCGCTTCGGCGGGCTCCCGGACCAGGCGCTGATCCGGGCGGACCTCGTCCGGGTGCTCGACGGCTCCCTCGTCCTCGCCGAGGCGCTGGCCCGCAAGGAGAAGGACTACGCGCCGACGGCCCCGGTCGTCGAGGGGACCGTCGCGCCGCGGATCCTCTGGTTCGACGACGAGGCCACCGGCGCCGTCGTGATGGAGCTCCGCGCCGCGGACCGGATCGGCCTGCTGCACCACGTCGCGGGCGCCCTGGAGAGCTGCGACGTGGACGTGCGCTGGGCGCGGGTCGCCACGCTCGGGGCGTCGGTGGTCGACTCGTTCGGCCTGGCGGGCGCGGGGGCGGACGGCGGGGTCACCCGAGCGGACAGGCGCAGGATCGAGCAGGCCGTGCTGGCCGCCGCGCGCCAGCCGGCCGGCAAGGTCCCGGAGGGGAGGACCCGGAAGGACACGCCCACATAGAGCCGGAGTCATCCCCCTCACAGGCTGGTTCATCTGCCGGAAACATCGCGTCATTCCGTCGAAACAATGGGGAACGATCATCCTCGCGATCGACGGGCGGGGGTGTGGTGGGCCGCGGGAGCGGACTCCTCTCCTGGCGCCCCGAGCCCCCGAGGAGACCCGATGAAGCTCGTGACCGGCATCGTCAAGCCGTTCGCCCTGGGCGATGTGAAGACCGCGCTCGAACGCCTCGACGTGCTCGGCATGACGGTCAGCGAGGTGCAGGGCTTCGGCCGTCAGAAGGGCCACACCGAGGTCTACCGGGGCGCGGAGTACGCCGTGGACTTCGTGCCGAAGGTCCGCGTCGAGGTCGTCGTGGACGACGCGATCGCCGATCGCGTGGTGGACGCGCTGGTCGAGGCGGCGCGGACCGGCAAGATCGGCGACGGCAAGGTCTGGGTGACGCCCGTCGAGCAGATCGTGCGGGTGCGGACCGGCGAGCGCGGGAAGGACGCGCTCTAAGCCGCGTATCGGACACGGGGAACGTACCGCCCGCACCGCTCGTTGGCCCGGCATGACGCTGACGCTGTCGGGGGACACGCCGTCCCGGCCGCTGCCCGTACCTCCCGCCCCGCCGAGCCGGTCGGCCGCACCGGTCCGGCTCAGACTGCCCGGGCGCAGCCTCGTGCTGGTGGCCGGGATGCCGGGCGCGGGGAAGTCCACGATGCTGCGCTCCGTCCGTCCCCGGCCCGGCCTGGTGGTCCTGGACTCCGACGCCCAGCGGGACGCCCTGGTCCGGTTCGCGCCCCGCGCGCCGTACGCGCGGCTGCGGCCCCTCGTGCACCTGCTGCACCGCCTCACCGTGGTCGCGGCAGCCCTGGGCGGCGCCCCGACGGTCGTCGTGCACCTGCCCGCGACCGCACCCCGGCTGCGCCGGGCGGCGATCCTGCTTGCCCGGCTGAGCCGGCGGGCCCCGCACCTCGTCTGGTTCGACGTCGACCCGGCGGACGCGCTGCGCGGCCAGCGAGAGCGGGGCCGGGTCGTCGAGCCGGGGTCGTTCGCCAGGCACGCCGAGCGGGCGGAGGGGGTGACGGAGCGGCTCCGGACCGGGGCACTCGCCGAGCCGTGGCGCACCGTCACCGTCCTCGACCGCCCCGCGGCCGCGCGCGGCCTCACCCTGGACAGCTGACCTCCCACGCACACGGTCACGGGTCCGCGGACGGGCCGGAGCAGGTGCGTCGGCCCGCCGCCCCGTGCGTGACCGGGGTGATCGGCCGGACGTGGGCGGGCACGGGTCTGCATCCCGGCCGGATGGCCAAGTAGGGTTGGAGGGGTGTTCGACACCCTCAGCGAGCGTCTCAGCGGAACGCTGCGCGATCTGCGTGGCAAGGGCCGGCTCTCCGACGCCGACGTCGACGCCACCGCGCGCGAGATCCGTATCGCGCTGCTGGAGGCGGACGTCGCGTTGCCGGTCGTCCGGGGCTTCATCGGCCGGATCAAGGAACGGGCCAAGGGCGCGGAGGTCTCCGGCGCGCTGAACCCGGCCCAACAGGTCGTCAAGATCGTCGACGAGGAGCTCGTGACGATCCTCGGCGGCGAGACCCGCCGGCTGCGGCTGGCGAAGGAACCGCCGAGCGTCATCATGCTCGCGGGCCTCCAGGGCTCCGGCAAGACGACCCTGGCGGGCAAGCTCGCGAAGCACCTCAAGGACCAGGGACACGCCCCGCTCCTGGTGGCGTGCGACCTGCAGCGCCCGAATGCGGTCACCCAGCTCCAGATCGTCGGCGAGCGCGCCGGCGTGCCCACCTACGCCCCTGAGCCCGGCAACGGGGTCGGCGACCCGGTGGACGTGGCCCGCCGCGGCATCGCGCACGCCCGCTCGGCGATGTTCGACGTCGTCATCGTGGACACCGCGGGCCGCCTGGGCGTGGACCAGGAGCTGATGCAGCAGGCGTCGGACATCCGGGACGCGGTGCGGCCGGACGAGACGCTGTTCGTCGTCGACGCCATGATCGGTCAGGACGCCGTGGCGACCGCCGAGGCGTTCCGGGACGGGGTCGGGTTCACCGGCGTCGTCCTCACCAAGCTCGACGGCGACGCCCGTGGTGGCGCCGCGCTGAGCGTCCGCGAGGTCACCGGGCAGCCGATCCTCTTCGCCTCCAACGGCGAGAAGCTCGAGGACTTCGACGTCTTCCACCCGGACCGCATGGCGTCGCGGATCCTGGGCATGGGTGACCTGCTCACCCTCATCGAGCAGGCCGAACAGGTCTTCGACGCCGAGAAGTCCGCCGCCACGGCCGCGAAGATCGGCAGCGGCGAGCTCTCGCTCGAGGACTTCCTCGAGCAGATGCTCGCCATCCGCAAGATGGGGCCGATCGGCAACATCCTGGGCATGCTCCCCGGCGCCAACACGGGCCAGATGAAGGAGGCCCTCGCCCAGGTCGACGACAAGCAGCTGGACAAGCTGCAGGCGATCATCCGCGGCATGACGCCGGGGGAGCGGGCGGACCCTAAGATCATCAACGGCTCGCGGCGGTCCCGGATCGCGAACGGCTCGGGCGTCACCGTCTCCGACGTCAACGACCTGGTGAACCGCTTCTTCGAGGCCCGCAAGCAGATGAAGCAGATGGCCGGGCAGTTCGGCTTCGGCGGCGGGGGCCGCAGTGCCACCCGCAAGCAGCCCAAGAACAAGCGCAAGGCGAAGCAGCAGAAGGGACGCAAGGGCCCGACGCCCTCGCGCGCCGCCGGGATGCCGGATCTGTCGAACCTGCCGCCGTCGCTGCAGGAGCTGCCGCCGGGGCTCGGGGGCATGGACCAGCTGCCCCCCGGGTTCGACCCCTCCAAGCTGAACTTCGGGAACAAGAAGGGCCGCTGATGGCGTCGGCGGGCTATCTCCTGCGCGGTGTCGTCCTGCCGTCGGGGCAGGAGTCGGAGCTCCATGTCGACGCGGCCGGACGGGTCAGCGCCGAGCCGCTGCCCGGCGCCGAGGTGCTCGAGGAGGGCGGCTGGATCGTCCCCGGGCTGGTGGACGCGCACTGTCACGTCGGGCTCGGGCCCTCCGGACCCGTCGAGCTGGACGAGGCGGAGCGGCAGGCGATCACGGACCGGGACGCCGGCGCGCTGCTCCTGCGGGACTGCGGCTCGCCGGTGGACACCAGGCCGTTGCAGGTCCGGGAGGACCTGCCGGAGATCATCCGCGCGGCCCGGCACATCGCCCGGCCCAAGCGCTACATCTCGGGCCTCGCCGTCGACCTGGACGACCCCGCGCTGCTGCCCGAGGTCGTCGCGGAACAGGCGGCGGCCGGGGACGGCTGGGTCAAGCTGGTGGGGGACTGGATCGACCGCGGCGTCGGCGATCTCGCCCCGCTCTGGCCGGACGACGTCCTGAAGGCGGCCGTCGACGCCGCCCACGCCGTCGGCGCCCGGGTCACCGCGCACGTCTTCGGGACGGACGCGCTGTACGGGCTGATCGGCGCGGGCCTCGACTGCATCGAGCACGGCACCGGCCTGACGGACGACCTGATCGCGGACATGGCCGCCCGCGGGACCGCGCTGGTCCCGACGCTGATCAACGTCGACACGTTCCCCGGGATCGCGGACAACGCGTCGCGGTACCCGACGTATGCCGCGCACATGCGCGAGCTGCACCGGACCGCGCGGGAGACCGTCGGCAAGGCCGTCGAGGCGGGCGTGCCGGTGTTCGCCGGGACGGACGCGGGTGGCGGCATCCGGCACGGCCGGATCGCCGACGAGATCGCCGCGCTGGCCGCGGCCGGGCATCCGGACGCGCTCGGGGCGGCCAGCTGGGCCGCCCGGGAGTGGTTGCAGCGGCCGGGCCTGGAGCCGGGGGCGCCGGCGGACCTCGTCGTCTACCGGACGGACCCCCGCACGGACTCCGAGGCCGTCCGGCACCCCGCCCTGGTGATGCTGCGCGGGCGGATCGTCGAGGCCGCCTGACCGACGCCCGTCGTGCGGACACGGTGATCGGTGGCCGGGTAGCGTCGGGGGCGTGGGTATCCCGGACGGCGACGGCCAGACGATCGGCCCCGGTTCGCAGCAGGTGGCGTCGGGCAGCTACCGGTACGGGCCGCCGCTGCCGCGACCCGGCGCGCCGGTGATCCACGGGTGGTCGCACCCCCTGCCCGTCGCCCCCGCCTCCGGCCCGTCCCCGGAACCCGCACCGGAGCCGCGCCCGCCGCATCGCTGGGGGCTCGGCGCCTACCTGCTCGTCGAGGTGATCTTCCTCGGCGCGTCGTTCCTGGTCTCGGCGCTCTTCGCCGGCCCGGACGGCGTCAGCGTGCCGGGGATCCTGCTCGCGCTGGGCGCACCCACGCTGCTCGCCGCCGGGACCGCGCTGCTCATCACCCGCGTGCGGGGCAACGGTCCCCGCCTCGACCTGGGGCTGAGCGTGCGTGGCCGGGACCTCGGGATCGGTCTGGCGCTCGGCTTCGGCGGGCTGCTGCTGAGCATCCCCGCGTCGCTGGTCTACGCGGCCGTGGTCGGGCCGGAGGAGGCGACGTCCGCCGTCGGCCAGATCTTCGACGGCGTGCGGGTCGGCTGGCCGATCGCCGTCCTGGTGTTCCTGCTGGTGGTGGTCGTCGCACCGATCTGTGAGGAGATCGTCTACCGCGGTCTGCTCTGGGGTGCGGTGGAGAAGCTCGGCGCCAACCGCTGGGTCGCCTTCCTGATCACCACGCTGCTCTTCGCCATGGCCCACTTCGAGCTGGCCCGCACGCCGTTGCTGCTGGTCGTCGCGCTCCCGATCGGGCTGGCCCGGGCTATCACGGGGCGGCTCCCGGCCGGGATCGTCGCCCACGCGGTGAACAACCTGCTGCCCGGGCTCGCGCTGGCGCTGGCGCTGACGGGCGCGCTCCCCGCGGTCTGAACCCCGGCGCCGGGGGCGATCCGCAGGTGGTGGGGTCGTCCGTCCGCGGGGGCGTCTGGCACAATGGTCGATCGGGTCCGCGGCTGGCCCTCTACCGTGCCGCGGCCGAACATCTCGAGTGAGCGAAGCCGTACCCCCACGCGGGACTGAGCTGACTCAACAGCAGCACTACCCGATCCGCGAGGAGTACCGAACAGCGTGGCCGTCAAGATCAAGCTGATGCGTCTGGGCAAGATCCGTCAGCCGTACTACCGCGTCGTCATCGCCGACTCGCGCACCCGCCGCAGCGGTCGCGCCATCGAGACGATCGGCAAGTACCACCCGAAGAACGAGCCGAGCCTCATCGAGATCGACTCCGAGCGTGCGCAGTACTGGCTGGGCGTCGGCGCGCTGCCGACCGAGCCGGTGCAGCACCTGCTCGAGATCACCGGTGACTGGCAGAAGTTCAAGGGCCTCCCGGGCTCCGAGGGCACCCTGAAGCCGCAGCCGGAGAAGGTCGACAAGCTCGCGCGCTTCCAGGCGGCGCTCGCGGCGGCGGGCGAGCAGCCCGCCACCGAGGCCACCACGCCGAAGAAGAAGAAGGCCAAGGCGGACGAGCCGGCCGAGGCCGAGTCGACCGAGTCGTGAGCCTCCTGGCGGATGCGCTCGACCACCTGGTGCGCGGCATCGTGGACCACCCGGAGGACGTCCGCGTCGACCTGGTGACCAACCGCCGCGGCCGCACGCTCGAGGTTCGGGTGCACCCCGAGGACCTCGGCAAGGTGATCGGCCGGGGCGGTCGTACCGCGACGGCGCTGCGCACCGTGATGGGGGGCATCGGCGGCCGGGGTGTCCGGGTCGATGTCGTCGACACCGATCGCTAGGACCGTGGCGCCCGGAACGGGCGGCGAACTGCTGGTCGGGCTCGTCGCCAAGGTCCACGGCCTGCGCGGCGAGCTCGCCGTCGACGTCCGCACGGACTCCCCCGAGGAGCGCTTCGCCCCCGGGTCGGTGCTGGTCTCGCGGCGCACCGGCCGGCCGGACGGCACCCTGACCGTGGAGAGCGCCCGCCCGCACTCCGGGCGGCTGCTCGTCCGCTTCGTCGAGGTGCCGGACCGGACCGCGGCGGAGGAGATGCGCGGCGCCCGGCTCTTGATCGGCGTCGAGTCGCTGGCGCCGGCTGAGGACCCCGAGGAGTTCCACGCCCACCAGCTCGAAGGCCTCCGGGCCGAGCTGGCGGACGGCGAGCCGCTCGGCACGGTCCGCGAGATCGTCCACGGCCCGGGCGGGGACCTGCTGGTCGTCGCCCGCGAGGGCCGCGCGGACCTCCTCGTCCCGTTCGTGCGCGAGATCGTCCCGACCATCGATCTCGACGGCGGCCGGGTCGTCCTCACCCCGCCCGAGGGCCTGCTGGACCTCGACCAGAACTGAAGAAGCACCCCGGAAGGCCCCGTCGCACCGCGACGGGGCCTTCCGCATGCTCGCCTTGGTCGCCCAGCCCCCTTGTGGAGCCACGACGCGGTCTCTGGCGGCTTCGGCGCGCGTTGTGGCTCCATGGTGGTGTCAATTTCAGTCGACACGCTCGGCTTGTCAACGTAGGTTGACGGACATGGCAGATGCGACAGCGGTGGCGGCAGCGGCGTCGAGCAAGGACCCCGCGGTCGGCCTGGCGGCCGTGGCGTCCCTGCGGACGCTGCTCGAGTCGCTCGAGGAGCTCCAGGTCGGCAACGCCAGGGCGCAGGGCTGGTCCTGGCAGCGGATCGCCGAGGTCATGAAGGTCAGCAGGCAGGCGGTGCACAAGAAGTACCGCCGCCTCGGATTCTGAGAGCGGGAGGCGCGAGCATGTTCGAGAGGTTCACCGTCCCGGCCCGGCAGGCCGTGATCACCGCCCAGCAGGACGCCCGGGAGCGGCGGCAGACCCACATCCGCACCGAGAACGTCCTGATCGCCCTTTACGAGTCCCCGACGAGCCCTGGCGCGCAGCTGCTGCGCGACGCGGGGGTGGAGCGCGCCGACGTCGAGGCCGACATCGTGCGCATGCATCGCGGCGACGCCCCGGATCCGGAAGCCCTCGCGACGATCGGCATCGATCTCGACGAGGTGCGCCGCCAGGTGGAGGTCGCCTTCGGGCCCGGAGCCCTGGAGCGGACCCGGGCGGCCCGGGGGAAGGGTGCCGGCAAGCACGTCCCCTTCGATCGCCCCGCGAAGAAGTCCCTGGAGCTGTCGCTGCGGGAGGCGCTGCGGCTCGACCGCTCCTACATCGGCTCCGAGCACATCCTGCTGGGGCTGCTGCACGCGGAGACCGGCGCGGCCCACCACATCCTCGCGAGCCGAGGGGTCACGCTCGCCGGGATGCGTGCGGCCGTCGAGGAGTTCGGGCGCGGCGCGGCGAGCGGCTGAGAGGCCGCAGGTAGCCCGCCGGCGTCCACGGCCACCCCACTCTGCGAGGATCCGCCCGGTGCGGATCGACGTCGTCACCATCTTCCCCGGCTATCTGGCCCCGTTGCGCGAGGCGCTGCTCGGCCGGGCGATCGAGGCCGGGCTGATCGACGTGGCCGTCCACGACCTGCGGAACTGGACGCACGACGTGCACCAGGCCGTCGACGACTCGCCCTACGGTGGCGGGCCCGGCATGGTCATGAGCCCGCAGGTCTGGGGCGAGGCCCTCGACAGCGTGATCGGCGGGGTGCCGGGTGACGCCCCCGCGCGGCTGGTGGTCCCGACGCCCGCGGGCCGCCCGTTCACCCAGGCCACCGCGCACGCGTGGGCGGGGGAGGAGCGCCTCGTCTTCGCCTGCGGCCGCTACGAGGGGATCGACCAGCGCGTCGTCGACCACTACGCGGAACGCATGCCCGTCGACGAGGTCAGCATCGGGGACTACGTGCTGGTCGGCGGCGAGGTGGCGGTGTTGACGATGGTCGAGGCGGTGGTGCGCCTGCTACCCGGCGTGCTCGGCAATCCGCGCTCGGCCGCGGAGGACTCCTTCTCCGACGGGCTGCTCGAGGGCCCCGCGTACACGCGTCCGGAGAGCTGGCGCGGCCACGACGTCCCGGACGTGCTGCGCAGCGGCAACCACGCCGCGATCGCGCGCTGGCGGCGGGACCGGGCCCTGGAACGAACGGCCGCGCGCCGGCCGGACCTGCTCGACGCGTTGCCCGCCGACGCCCTCGACAAGAAGGACCGGGCGCTCCTCGCCCAGCTCAGGGAGGCCGCCGAGGGCTCCTGACCCCACCGATTTCACCCTGCCCGAACCCGTCTGGCACTATGGACGGGTTGCCAGCGCCCGACGCCATGGTTGTCGGGCCCTGTCGGGCGCCCCCGGCCCCATCGAGATCGAGCCGGTGCGGCCACCCCACACGACCGCTGCACGAGAGTTTCAGACGAGGACGGACCTGCGCGATGAACACCCTGGACGACCTGGACGCACAGATGCTGCGCTCCGACATCCCCGCCTTCCGGCCGGGGGACACGCTCAAGGTGCACGTGAAGGTCATCGAGGGCAGCCGCTCTCGTGTCCAGGTGTTCCAGGGCGTCGTCATCCGCCGCCACGGCGCCGGCGCCCGTGAGACCTTCACGGTCCGCAAGGTGTCGTTCGGCGTCGGCGTGGAGCGCACCTTCCCGGTGCACTCGCCGAACATCGACAAGATCGAGATCTTCACCCGGGGCGACGTGCGCCGCGCCAAGCTCTACTACCTCCGTGACCTGCGCGGCAAGGCCGCGAAGATCAAGGAGAAGCGCGAGACGACCACCACTTCCTGAGCGTCACCCGGACCGGTCACCCCGGTTGCCGTAGCCTCGACACCGTGGCGTTCCCCGAGCTCCCCGACGACCGCCGCGCGCAACCGCGGCGGTACGCGCCCGCGGATTCGCCCGCGCGGACGCAGACCCCACCCGACGGGTGGCGTGGTCCGGACGTCGGCGAGTCCGAGGACGACGGCGGTCGCGGCCGCGGCTGGGGCGGCGCCCTCCCGGACGGCCTCGAGAGCCGGTCCGGGGGAGAGTCTCCCGTCTACGGACGCGCCTGGGGTGCGGAGTCGGACTCCCCGTCCGCGGAGCGGCTCGGCGTGATGCGCCGGGCCGACACCCGTGACCAGCCCGGGCCGAACCGGCCCCCCTCGGGGGGCTCCGGCGGCCCGTCGTCGGGAGGGCAGCGCGCGGACGCTGCGCCCGCCGCCGGATCCGCTGGCTGGGTCAACGGCGTCTGGCTCGGGATGGCCGAGGCCGTCGGCTTCGACCCGGTCGAGGCGCGCCGCAGCGGCCGGCCCGCCGAGCATCATCGCTCCGTCGAGAACCACCGGGACGAGCAGCCCACCGAGGAGTTCCTCACCGGCGGGTTCGCCGGCCGGCCGGTCCCGGGGCGCCAGGACCCGGACGGGCGCCCGCCCCGCGGCCCGGACCCCGCTCGCCCGCAGGGCGACCCGCGGAACGTCGCGCCCCGGCAGTGGGCCCCCGCCGGACCGCCGGAGCACGAGGACACCGGCCCCACCGAGGTCATCCCCGCCGCGACCGACACCGCCGAGACCGAGGCCATCCCGAACGACCTCGTCCGCCCGCACGATCCGGCTCCGCAGGACCTGCCCGTCCCGGACGACGCTCCCGGCGACCTCGCCCCCGAGGCCGCTCCCGGCGACGACGCGGACCCCGACGGCATCCCCGGCCGGCATCGCCGGCGCGCCGGCGCCTCGTCCGCCGGCAAGCCCGCGGCGTCCTACCTCGCCACCCAGCGCCCCGGCGGGAAGAAGCCCCGCACCGGACGCCGGCGGCGGCCCACGTTCTGGAAGGAACTGCCGCTGCTCATCGTGGTGGCGCTGGTCCTGACCTTCCTGATCCAGACGTTCCTGGCGAAGGTCTACGTGATCCCGTCGGGCTCGATGGAGACCACGCTGCACGGCTGCACCGGATGCAACAACGACCGCGTGCTCGTGGACAAGGTCACCTTCCGCTTCGGGGATCCTCAGCCCGGGGACGTCGTCGTGTTCCGCGGCCCGGACAGCTGGAGCAACACCGAGTTCAGCGTGGCCCCGCCCTCCAGCACGATCGCGCAGGTCGGCCAGGAGATCGGATCGCTGATCGGCCTCGCCCCGCCGGACGAGAAGGACTTCGTCAAGCGCGTCATCGCCGTCGGCGGCCAGACCGTCGCCTGCTGCGACTCGCGGAACCGCGTCATGGTCGACGGCGAGCCGCTCGACGAGCCCTACATCTACTACCTGCCCGCCGCGGGACCGGCCCGGCAGATCCCGTTCGGGCCGATCACGGTGCCGGACGGGGAACTCTGGGTCATGGGCGACAGCCGCAACAACTCCTCGGACTCCCGGATCGACGGCCACGGCCCCATCCCGGTCGCCAACGTCATCGGCAAGGCCCGGCTCAAGGTGCTGCCGATCGGCCGTTTCGGCTGGATCGATGCGACGAACCCGCAGCAGAGCCAGGCGGTCGGCCTCGGCGACAGCCTCCCGCAGGGCGCGCCGCTGGCGCTGGGCGTGGCCGGTGCGCTGCCGTTCGGGCTGCTGCGCCGCCGACGCATCCGCTTCGACCAGCACGTCGAGGAGTTCCTGCCGTCCACGCGACGCCGTCGGTCCCGGTTCCGTCGGGGCGGGTCCTGACCCGTACGGTCACTCCGTGGTCGCGCGCCCTCGCATGCCGTCACCTCGCTCGCCGTCCCGCCGGCCCGTCCGGCGTCGGCCAGCCGAGATCCTGCCGCCCGAGCTCAGGCCCGGGCGGGCGATCGTCCGCGCCTCGGCGGGGACCTGGACGTTGCAGACCACGCTGCACCGGCACGGCCTGGGCCCCGTCGCGGGCGTCGACGAGGCGGGGCGCGGGGCCTGTGCCGGACCGCTCGTCGTCGCGGCCTGTGTCCTGAGGCCGAACGACGCGAAGCGGTTCGAGGGCCTCACGGACTCGAAGATGCTCACCCCGGCCGCGCGCGAGGAGTTCTTCAGGCTGATCACGCGGCGGGCGGAGGACCTGTCGGTGATCGTCATCCCGCCGGCGGAGGTCGACCGCCGGGGCGTCCACGTCGCCAACATCGAGGGCATGCGGCGGGCCGTCGCCGGCCTCGCCACGGCGCCCGGTTACGTCCTTACCGACGGGTTCGCGGTGCGGGGCTTCGGCCGGCCGGCGCTGGCGGTGCCCAAGGGCGACCTCGCGGCGGCCTGTGTCGCGGCGGCGTCGGTCCTGGCCAAGGTGACCAGGGACCGGATCATGGTCGAGCTGGACGCAGAGCTGCCGCAGTACCGGTTCGGCGAGCACAAGGGCTACTGCACGCCGGTCCACGACGCCGCTCTGGCCGAGCACGGCCCGAGCGCCGTGCACCGCTACTCGTTCGTCAACGTGGCCGCTGCTGCCCGACGTGCCCGCGGTGTTCCGGTGGGTGACCCGGCCGGGGTCGGGGGGCCGGTGGGCCTGGTCCACAATGAGGGCCCGCTCGACGAGCCCGTCGAGTCCACCGCAGGGGGAGGAATGCAGCTGTGAGCGCCGAGGATCTCGAGAAGTACGAGACCGAGATGGAGCTCACGCTCTACAAGGAGTACCGCGACATCGTGTCGCAGTTCTCCTACATCGTGGAGACGGAGCGCCGCTTCTACCTGGCCAACTCGGTGGACGTCGCCCCGCGCAACGCGGACGGCGAGATCTACTTCGAGGTCCGGATGTCCGACGCGTGGGTGTGGGACATGTACCGGCCCGCGCGGTTCGTGAAGAACGTCCGGGTGCTCACGTTCAAGGACGTGAACATCGAGGAGCTGGACAAGCCGGATCTGCGGCTGCCGGAGGACGAGCAGTTCGGGCGCTGACGCCCTACACCACGGCCCCGACGGTCCCGATGGCTCCGCGCTGATCCCGGGCGAGTTGTCCCCAACGGCCTCCGGTCATCCACAGATTCTCGATTCACCCCGGGCGGCCCCGCGGTCCACGCGATCGTGGACCGCATGGCAGCCAAGGACGAACTGGGCCGCCGCGGCGAGGACGTCGCGGTCGAGTACCTGCAGAACCGCGGCCTGGTCGTGCTGTCCCGCAACTGGCGCTGCCGGGACGGGGAGCTCGACGTGGTCGCGACGGACCGCGCACGGCTGGTGGTCTGCGAGATCAAGACCCGCTCCGGCACGCGGTACGGCGAACCCGCCGAGGCGGTGACGGAGAAGAAGGCCGCGACGATCCGGCGGGTCACCCGGGCCTGGCTCGCCGAGCACCACGTCGGTTGGTGCGAGATCCGGTTCGACGTCGTCGCGGTGCTCATGCCGCCGGACCGGCCGGTCACGCTGAAGCACTACGAGGCGGCGTTCTGATGGCCGCGCTGGCCCGGGTCTGGTCGGTCGCGCTACGTGGCGTCGAGGGCGTCCCGGTGGAGATCGAGGCCGCGATCGGCGGCGGGATGCCCGGGGTGCACCTGGTCGGCCTGCCGGACGCCGCGCTGCAGGAGTCGAAGGACCGGGTGCGGTCCGCGGTGGTCAACTCCGGTCGGCAGTGGCCCAACGAGCGGATCCTCCTCGCGCTCTCCCCGGCGACCCTGCGCAAGACCGGCTCCGGGTTCGACCTGGCTCTCGCCTGCGCGGTCCTCGCCGCCGCGGGCGTGGTGGACCGCGGGCGGTTGGCCGGCACGGTGCTGCTCGGGGAGCTTGCCCTGGACGGCCGGATCCGGCAGGTCCGCGGTGTGCTGCCGTGCCTGCTCGCGGCCCGGGCGGCCGGACTGCGGCGCGTGGTGGTGCCGGAGGTGGCGCTGGCCGAGGCAGGCCTCGTCGACGGGCTCGACGTGTTCGGGGCCGGGACGCTCGCCGACGTGCTCACCTGGCTCGCCGGGGACGGTCCGCTGGACCGCCCGGGCCCGGTGATCGGCGAGCCGGGGGCCGCGGTCCCGGAGCTCGCGGAGGTCGTGGGCCAGCCGGACGCCCGCCACGCGCTGGAGGTGGCGGCCGCGGGCGGCCATCACCTGCTGCTGGTCGGACCGCCCGGGACCGGCAAGACCATGCTCGCGCAGCGCATCGTCGGGCTGCTCCCCGAACTCTCCCGGGACGACGCGCTGCAGCTCGCGGCCGTCCGTTCGGTGGCCGGGAACCTCCCGCCGGCCGGGCCGCTGAGCACCGTGGCGCCGTTCGTGGCCCCGCACCACTCCAGCTCGATGGCCGCGCTGCTCGGCGGCGGGAGCGGCATCGCGAGACCGGGCGCCGTCTCGATGGCCCACCGCGGCGTGCTCTTCCTCGACGAGTGCGTCGAGTTCGGCGCGCACGTCCTGGACTCGTTGCGGACCCCGCTGGAGGAGGGCGAGGTCCGGCTGGCCCGCGCCGAGGGGACCGTCAGCTACCCGGCGCGCTTCCAGCTCGTCCTCGCGGCCAACCCCTGCCCGTGCGCCCCCGCGAACGACCGGGACTGCGTGTGCTCGTCGGCCGTCCGGCGCCGCTATCTGGGGAGGCTGTCCGGCCCACTGCTGGACCGGGTGGACCTGCGCGCGCGGATGCTGCCGGTCACCGCGCTGGGCGGAACGGACGAGACGGCCGAGAGCACCGAGGTCGTCCGGAAACGCGTGCTGGCCGCCCGGGACGCCGCCGCGGAGCGCTGGGCCGAGCACGGCTGGCGGACGAACGCCGAGGTCCCCGGGCCGGCGCTGCGCACCGCGT
This sequence comes from Pseudonocardia sp., assembly GCF_025465255.1. Lineage (GTDB taxonomy): Bacteria > Actinomycetota > Actinomycetes > Mycobacteriales > Pseudonocardiaceae > Pseudonocardia. The sequence goes on along the minus strand of NZ_JAODNI010000244.1, from coordinate 58,133 downwards.
TCGCGCTGCCGCGCGCCGTGATCAGACCGCTGGAGGAACGGATGCGAGCTGGCGAGCTGTCCGCCCGGGGCGCGGATCGCGCGCTCCGGGTCGCGTGGACCCTGGGCGATCTGGCCGGGGCCGCGCGCCCGGACCGGGACATGGTCGACAACGCGCTCTACTACCGCGATCGGAGGACGACGTGAGCGGGGTGGACAGGGAGGTTCTCCGAGCCCGCGCCTACCTGCTGCGGGTGGCGGAACCGCCGGCGAAGGAGACCGGGCTGCTGGTCGAGCAGCTGGGGCCGGTCGCCGCCGCGGACGCGATCCGACGTGGGGACGTCCCCGTAGCGGTGGCGACGCAGACCCGCGCCCGGCGCTCCACCGACCTCGCCGACGACGACCTGGCGGCCGCCGCGGCGGCGGGCGTCCGGCTCGTGGTCCCCGAGAGCTCGGAGTGGCCGCACTGGCCGTTCTCCGCGTTCGCCGTCGCCGGGACCAAGGAGCTCGCCCCACCGCTCGCGCTGTGGGCCCGGGGGAGCGGGGACCTCGCGGAGCTGTGCGACCGGGCCGTCGCGATCGTCGGTGCCCGGGCGGCGACCGGGTACGGCACGCACGTCGCCGCGGACCTCGGGGCGGCCCTGGCCGATGGCGGGCAGACCGTCGTCTCCGGGGCGGCGATCGGCATCGACGGCGCCGCCCACCGCGGCGCACTGTCCGTCGGTGGCCCCACGGTCGCGGTGCTGGCCTGTGGACCGGACCGCGCCTACCCGGCGTCGCACGCCGCGCTGATCGAGCGGGTCTCCCGGACCGGTCTCGTGGTGTCCGAGTACCCGCCCGGCGCCGTCCCGGCCCGGCACCGCTTCCTCGTCCGGAACCGGCTCATCGCGGGCCTGACCGCCGGGACCGTCGTCGTCGAGGCGGCGCGGCGCAGCGGAGCCCAGCGCACGGCGTTCGACGCCCGTGCCCTCGGCCGCCTCGTGATGGCGGTCCCCGGACCGGTCACGTCGGCGGGCTCGGTGGGGTGCCACGAGCTCATCCGCGACGGCGCCCTGCTCGTCACCCGCGCCGAGGAGGTGCGGGAGGCCACCGGACGGCTCGGGATCGATCTCGCGGCGGAGCCCGAACGCCCGCGGCGGCCCACGGACGGCCTCGATCCCGTCCAGGCGCTCGTGCACGACGCCCTGCCCCCGCGCGCCGCCCGTGACACGGGCTGGCTGGCCGTCGAGGCCGGGGTACCGGTGGGCGCCGTGCGGTCCGCGCTGATCGAGCTGGAGGGACGGGGACTCGTCGAGCACCGGGAGGGGAGGTGGCAGCGGCCGGCACCGAAGCCGGACGAGCAACCGGCCTGACCCGGGTGGCGTCCCCTGATGCTTCGGAACCGGCGGCACCGTGGCGAACGCGGCAGGCGGATCGGCCCCTGCCCGCGTGGCGCGCTTGACCTGTGGGCGCGACGCCAGGACTGTCGGCGGATGCGCCGCGAGCCGGGTTCGCCGGATCGGTCGGGGCCCGGGCCGGAACCCGCCCCGGACACCGACCCGGGCGCGCTCGCTCCGGGCACCGCCAGGGCCCTGGCCGGATTCCTGCGTCACCTGGAGCTCGAACGCGGGCGCTCGGCGAACACCGTCCGGGCCTATCGCGCGGACCTCACCGGGCTGCTCGCCGGGATGCCCTCGCTGGCCTCGCTCGATCTCGCGCACCTGCGGGAATGGCTCTCCGCGGCACACGGCGCGGGACTCGGCCGCTCGACCCTGGCCCGTCGCGCCGCGGCCGCGCGGACCTTCACCGCCTGGCTCGCCCGGGGCGGCCTGCTCGCGACGGACCCCGGGGCGCGGCTGACGTCGCCGCGGCCGCACCGCACGCTGCCGGAGGTGCTGCGCGCGGACCAGGCCGAGGAGCTCCTCGACGCGGCGGGCTCCGGCGCGGCGGAGGGCGATCCGCAGAACCTTCGGGACCTGCTGCTGCTGGAGCTGCTGTACGCGACCGGGGTGCGGATCGGCGAGCTCTGCGGCCTGGACGTGGACGACGTCGACGACGGTCGGCGCACGGTGCGGGTGCTCGGCAAGGGGAACAAGGAACGGACGGTCGTCTACGGGGCCCCGGCGTCGACCGCGCTGTGCCGGTGGCTCGCCGAGGGCAGGCCGGTGCTGGCCCGTCCGGACTCCCCGCCCGCACTGCTGCTCGGGGTCCGCGGGCGCCGCTTGGACCCGCGGGTCGCGCGAGGCGTCGTCCATCGTGCGGTGGCCGCCGTCCCGGGCGCGCCGGACATCGGCCCGCACGGTCTGCGCCATGCGGCCGCAACCCATCTGCTGGACGGGGGCGCCGACCTTCGTTACGTACAGGAGTTACTTGGTCACGCTACGCTGTCAACCACGCAGCTGTACACGCACGTCACTCCCGACCGTTTGAAGGTGGTCCATGAGCAGGCTCATCCCAGGGCTTGATCAAGGCAGGGACGAGTCCGCCCAGCTCATGTGCTTCTCGGGGGCGCTGGCCCGAGCCTTGGTCGCCCCGTCCCCGGCCCCCCGGACCCGCCTGCGGGCCGTGCCGGCGCCTTCTGAGGACGACCACGCAGCGCGACCAGCGCTTCTCCCGTGGTCGGCGTCTGCGGACGAGCAGGGGGAGCGGGCCGCGGTCGTCGCACCCCTGTGGGGCGACACGCCCGGGGACGACCCGGTTCCCCCGATCGAGGCCTCGGGGCCGGGGGTCCCCGCAGTGGCGGAGCTCTGGGCCCGGTTCCGGAACGGCCGCGCCCGCGAGCACCGGGACGCGCTCGTCGTCCACTACGGGCGCCTCGTCCGCGGGGTCGCCGGGAAGATGGCGGGTGGCCTGCCCGCGCACGTCGACGTGGCGGACCTCGTGCAGTCCGGCATGTTCGGGCTGATGGAGGCCGTCGAGCGCTTCGAGCCCGCGCGTGAGGTCCGGTTCGAGAGCTACGCGGCGCAGCGGATCCGTGGGGCGATGCTGGACGAGCTGCGCGCCCAGGACTGGGTGCCCCGGTCCGTCCGCGGCCGGCGCCGCGAGATCGACCGGGCGCGCGAGCGGCTGGAGATCCGGCTGGGCCGGGCGGCTCGCGAGCGCGAGCTGGCCCTCGAGCTGGGCGTGGGGCTGCGCGAGCTGCGGGCGAACAGCCATCACGTGCAGCTGGTGAGCGTCCAGGCGCTCGACGACTCGGCGCCGCCCGGGGCCGTCCCGGTGGCGGAGCTGCTGGCCGACGACGATGCACCGGACCCTCTCGACGTCGCGCTGCGCCGGGAGGCGGGCCGCAGGCTCACCGCCGCGGTGCACGCGCTCGCCGAGCGGGACCGTCTGGTCGTCCGGCTGTACTACCTGGAGAACCTCACGCTCGCCGAGATCGGCCGCGTCCTCGGGGTCACCGAGTCCCGCGTGTGCCAGCTGCACTCGCGCCTGCTCACCCGGCTACGGGTGAGGCTCGAGGAGGACGCCGCCGGCTGAGCCGGTCCGGTCGAGCTCCGGCTGGTGAGGTTTCGGCTCGCCCGCGAGGCGGTGCGCACGGTGTCGCGCCGCGCCGCACGCGGGTGCGGCGCGTGAGGAAGGCGACGCACGCGCGCGGTCGACGGCGTACCTCGCGCTGAACGCGCGCGTGGGTTCGCGGACGGCCCCGGCGGCTCCAGGGGTCCGGCGGAGGGGCGCGGTGCGGCGCCATGCGCGCGGTCGACGATGCGCGTCGCGCTGAACGGCGCGCGTCGGTTCGGGTGCGGTCCCCGAGGACTCAGCACTCCGGGCGGAGGGCGGTCACGGTGCGCCGCCCGCCGCTCAAAACGGTGGGGGTTCGGGGAGCAGGCGTACCCGCGCCGGCCGCAGCAGTACCAACGGATCGAGGTAGTCCGCCTCGCCCCGGCGCACCCCCCAGTGCAGGCACGCGTCCGCGGGGCAGCCCGCGTGCCCGGCCTCGAGAACCCCGAGGACGTCCCCGCGCCCCACGTGGACGCCCGCGGCCACGGTCGCCCGGACGGGCTCGTACGTGGTCCGCAGGCCGTCCGCGTGCTCGAGGGAGACCACCCCGCGCCCCGCCAGCCGGGCCGCGAAGACCACCGTCCCCGCCCGCGCCGCCAGCACGGCCTGGCCCGCCGTGCCGACGAGGTCGGCACCGCGATGCCCGGTCCCGTACCGGAACGAGGGTGCCCGGAAGACGTTCCCGACGGCCGGGCGGGGCAGCAGCGGCCAGGAGTACCGCGCCCCGGGCGCCGGGACGGCGGCCACCCGGGACGGCCCGGCTCCGGACGGCCCGGTCCCGAAGGGCGCGGAGGGCCCGCCCCCGGACGTCCCGGCCCCAGCCGGCCCGCCCCCGGGCGCCCTGCCTCCGGACGGCCCGGTGGCGGAGGAGCCCGGTTCGGCGCCGGGCCCCCCGGGCTCCACCGGCACCTGACCCACCGCCGTCACCACGCCGATGACCCCCGCCAGAAGCGCCCGGACCAGCCCACCGTTCATCGCTCCAGCCTGACCCCCGGAAGCCCTTCGCGGCCCCCGGCCGGTCCGCCCGTGGACAGCCGGAACCCCCTGTGGACAACCCGGCCCGGCGGAGCCATGCCGGGTGAGGTCGATCGCGCCCACGGCGTACACTCGACATGCACCTCGATCCGTCGAGGTGACTTCGCGCGCACGCGTGCTCCGCGGTCACGGTCCTCCTTCCGGAGGCCGCGCGGCGCAACGGCGACCGGGCGGTCCCGTACCGCCGGCCAGCAGTCTCGGCCGGTGCGGCGGGTCCGGTGGCCGGCGCGGCGCCAGGGTGGGACCACGACAACGTGGTCCCCGCAACCGCCCCGCGCGGCCGAGAGGCCGCGCCCGACGAAAGGGTGAACACCGGCCATGGCCGTCGTCACCATGAAGCAGCTGCTCGACAGCGGCGTGCACTTCGGGCACCAGACCCGGCGCTGGAACCCGAAGATGAAGCGCTACATCCTGACCGAGCGCAACGGCATCTACATCATCGACCTGCAGCAGACGCTGTCGTACATCGACCGGGCCTACGAGTTCGTGCGCGAGACCGTCGCGCACGGCGGCACGATCATGTTCGTCGGCACGAAGAAGCAGGCGCAGGAGGCCATCGCCGACGAGGCGGGCCGCGTCAACATGCCGTATGTCAACCAGCGCTGGCTGGGCGGCATGCTCACCAACTTCCAGACCGTGCACAAGCGCCTTCAGCGGATGAAGGAGCTCGAGTCGATGGAGCAGACGGGGGGCTTCGAGGGTCGTACCAAGAAGGAGATCCTCATGCTGACCCGCGAGAAGACCAAGCTCGAGAAGACCCTCGGTGGCATCCGCGACATGACCAAGGTGCCGAGCGCGGTGTGGATCGTCGACACGAAGAAGGAGCACATCGCCGTCGGCGAGGCTCGCAAGCTGGGCATCCCGGTCGTCTCCATCCTGGACACGAACTGTGATCCCGACGAGGTCGACTTCCCGATCCCGGGCAACGACGACGCGATCCGCTCCGCCGCGTTGCTCACCAAGGTGATCGCGCGCGCCGCCGCGGACGGCCTCATGGCCCGCTCGTCGCGCGGTCGCGGGGACGGCTCGGAGAAGCCCGAGGGCGCCTCCGACGAGCCGCTCGCCGAGTGGGAGAAGGAGCTGCTCACCGGTGGTGAGGTCGGCTCGGACGGGGCCAGCATCAACGGCACCGCCGGTACGCCGGAGACCGCGCCCGCCGCTGCCGAGCCGGAGACCGCGCCCGCCGCTGCTGAGCCGGAGGCCGGCTCCGCCGCTGCTGAGCCGGAGGCCGGCTCCGCCGCCGCTGCGCCGGAGGCCGGCTCCGCCGCCACCGCCGCCGCCCCGGCCAGCACCAGCAACGGCACGCAGCAGACCGCCGGCTGACCTGCCCGATCTCGGCGGCCGGGCTCCTCGGGGACACCCCCGGGAGCCCGGCCGTCGGTCGGATTCCCTCATTCGCACGCTTCCCAAGGAACGAGAAGACACCGAGATGGCGAACTACACTGCCGCGGACGTCAAGCGGCTCCGTGAGCTCACCGGCTCCGGGATGATGGACTGCAAGAAGGCGCTCGAGGAGTCCGACGGCGACTTCGACAAGGCCGTCGAGCTGCTCCGCATCAAGGGCGCGAAGGACGTGGGCAAGCGCGCCGAGCGTTCCACGTCGAACGGCCTGGTCGTCGCCGAGGGCGGCACCATGGTCGAGCTGGACTGCGAGACGGACTTCGTCGCCAAGAGCGACGACTTCGTCTCCCTGGCGAACAAGATCCTGGCCGTCGCGGTCGAGCAGCAGCCCGCCGACGTCGAGGCGCTGGCGAAGGCCCCCCTCGACGGTGGCACCGTCGCGGACGCGATCCACTCGCTCTCCGCGCGCATCGGCGAGAAGCTCGAGCTCAAGCGCTACATCCACGTCGACGGCCCGGTCGCCGTCTACCTCCACCGTCGCGCGAGCGACCTGCCGCCGGCCATCGGCGCGCTGGTCTCGTACGAGGGCTCGGACGACGAGGCCGCCCGCGGTGTCGCGATGCACATCGCCGCGGCCCGCCCGCAGTACACCACCCGTGAGCAGGTGCCGGCGGACCTCGTGGAGAACGAGCGTCGCATCGCCGAGGCCACCGCCCGCGAGGAGGGCAAGCCGGAGAAGATCCTGGACCGCATCGTCGAGGGTCGGCTCACCGGTTTCTACAAGGACGTCGTGCTGCTCGAGCAGGCGTCGGTCCAGGACTCCAAGAAGAGCGTCAAGGCCCTGCTCGACGAGGCCGGCGTCACCGTCAAGGAGTTCGCCCGCTTCGAGGTCGGCCAGGCCTGACGCAGAATGACTGACGACCACGGGATCGACGCCACGGCCACCCCCCGACGCGGCTTCCGCCGAGTGCTGCTCAAGCTCGGCGGGGAGATGTTCGGGGGCGGTGGCCTCGGCGTCGATCCCAAGGTCGTCGAGACGGTGTCGCGCCAGGTCGCGGAGGTCGTCGCGAGCGGCGCCCAGATGGCGATCGTGATCGGCGGCGGGAACTTCTTCCGCGGATCGGAGCTGCAGCAGCGTGGCATGGACCGCTCCCGGGCGGACTACATGGGCATGCTCGCCACCGTCATGAACTGTCTCGCGCTCCAGGACTTCCTGGAGCGCGAACACCATCTGGACACCCGCGTGCAGACCGCCATCACGATGGGGCAGGTCGCGGAGGCGTACATCCCCCGGCGCGCGATCCGGCACCTGGAGAAGGGCCGCGTGGTGATCTTCGGCGCGGGCGTCGGGATGCCCTACTTCTCCACCGACACCGCGGGGGCGCAGCGCGCGCTGGAGATCGGCTGCGAGGCGCTCCTGCTGGCCAAGGGGGTCGACGGCGTGTTCGACGCGGACCCGAAGACGAACCCCGGTGCCACGATGTACCACGAGATCACCCACCGGGAGGTCCTGGAGCGCGGGCTCAAGGTCGCGGATGCCACCGCGTTCAGCCTGTGCATGGACAACCGGATGCCGATCATCGTCTTCAACCTGTTGACCGAGGGCAACATCGCCCGCGCGGTCGCAGGTGAGAGAATCGGCACGCTGGTGAGCACGCCAGAGAACTGACACCGAGAACCACGAACACCGCGGACCGAGCAAGCCTGGGAGCAGCCGTGATCGACGAAGCCCTCTTCGACGCCGAGGAGAAGATGGAGAAGGCCGTCGCGGTGGCCAAGGACGATCTGGCCTCCGTCCGTACCGGACGCGCCACTCCCAACATGTTCTCGAAGATCGTCGTCGACTACTACGGCGCCTACACGCCGCTCAACCAGCTCGCGTCGGTGAACATCCCCGAGGCGCGCATGGTCATCATCAAGCCGTACGACGCCAGCCAGCTCAGGGCGCTCGAGAAGGCGATCCGGGACTCGGACCTCGGCCTCAACCCCAGCAACGACGGCCAGATCATCCGAGTGGTGGTGCCGCAGCTGTCCGAGGAGCGCCGCCGGGACATGGTGAAGGTGGCCCGCGGCAAGGGCGAGGAGGCCCGGGTCACGGTCCGCAGTGTCCGGCGCAAGGCGATGGACGAGCTGCACCGCATCGTCCGGGACGGTGACGCGGGCGAGGACGAGGTCAGCCGTGCCGAGAAGGAGCTCCAGGCGACGGTGGACCGCTACGTCGCCCAGATCGACGAACTCGTCAAGCACAAGGAAGCCGAGCTCCTCGAGCTCTGAGCCCGTGACCGCCTCCCCTCACGACGCCCCCGGCGCTCCGGTGACCTCGGACCTCCCCGGTGCGGACCTCCCGGGCGCCCCGCGCCCGCCGAGGTCCGCGCGGCTCGGCCGCAACCTGGTCGCGGCGATCGGCGTCGGCGTCGCGATGGGCGCGGTCATCATCTCCTCCCTGCTGATCGTCCGGCAGGCGTTCGTCCTCGTGCTCGCGGTGGCCGCGGCCGTCGCCACCTGGGAGCTCGCCGGTGCGCTGCGCCGCGGCGCCGGGATCGAGGTCCCGCTGCCGGTGCTGCTCGTCGGCGGGCAGGCGATGATCTGGCTGGCCTGGCCGTTCGGGCTGCGCGGATCCGCCGTCGCCTTCGCGGTGACGGTGCTGGTCTCGCTGCTGTGGCGGATGCGCGGCGGGGCCCAGGGCTTCGTCCGGGACGTCGGCGCGGGCGTCTTCACCGCGGCCTACGTGCCCTTCTTCGTGTCCTTCGCGGTCATGCTGACCGTCGCGCCGGACGGCGTCGGCCGGGTACTCACCTTCATGATCTGCGTCGTGGCCTCGGACGTCGGCGGCTACGCGGCCGGAGTGATCGCCGGCCGGCACCCGATGGCGCCCACGATCAGCCCGAAGAAGTCCTGGGAGGGCTTCGGCGGGTCGCTGATCGCCGGGATGGTCGCGGGCGCGCTGTGTGTCTCCTTCCTCCTCGACGGCGTGTGGTGGCTCGGCGCGATCACCGGTGCCGTGCTCGTCGTGACCGCGACGCTCGGGGACCTCACCGAGTCGCTGATCAAGCGGGACATCGGGGTGAAGGACATGGGGGACCTCCTGCCCGGCCACGGCGGCCTGATGGACCGGATGGATTCGATGCTCCCGTCGGCGTTCGTGGCGTGGGCGCTGCTGAGCCTCGTGGTGCCGGTCGCTTGACCGCACGGTTCATGGGGTTCGGCGGCCAGGTGAAGCCCGGACCGGCGATCCCCAGCCCCAACATCTGGCACTGGCCGGACGTCTACGCCCGGGAGAACGCCGCCCAGGACGCGGACGGTGCGATCTGGGTCGCGCTCCGCGAGGTCGCGCCCTGGGCCGGGAAGGACATCGTCGACGTCGGCTGCGGGGACGGTTTCCACCTGCCCGTGTTCGCGGCGGAGGCCGCGTCCGTCGTCGGCGTGGAGCCGCATCCGCCGCTGGTCGCGCGCGCCCGCGTGCGGGTCGCCGACACCGGGATCGGCGTCCTGCGTGGCGGGGCCGAGGCGTTGCCGCTCCCGGACCGCAGCGCGGACGTCGTGCACGCCCGGACCGCGTACTTCTTCGGCGAGGGCTGCGAGCCTGGGCTCGGAGAGGCGGACCGGGTGCTGCGTCCCGGGGGAGTGCTCGCGGTCGTCGACCTGGACTTCGCAGCATCGCCCTACGGCGACTGGCTCCGCGCGGACCTGCCCAAGTTCGATCCCGTCGTGGTGGAGCGGTTCTTCCACCGGCACGGCTTCCGCTCCCGCAGCGTCGGCACCGTCTGGCGCTTCGAGGACCGGGCGACGCTCGAGGCGGTCCTCCGGATCGAGTTCTCGAAGGCCGTGGCGGACCGGGCCCTCGCGTCGACGCCCGGCCTCACGATCGACGTCGGCTACCGGCTGCGGACGCGCCACCGACCCGCGACGCTGCTCCGTCCCTGATCAGCGCGGCGCGGTCAGACGACCGTGATCTGCCCGGCCGTCACCGCCACGGGCTGTGCGGTGAGCCCCTTCTGCGCGGGCCCGTGGGTGACCGAGCCGTCCAGCGCGAAGGCGCTGCCGTGGCACGGGCAGACGAGCGAGGTCCCCTCGATCCGGCTCACCGCGCAGCCCTGGTGGGGGCACTTCGTCGAGAACCCCCGGTAGGTGCCCGCGGTCGGCTGCGTGACGATGACGGCCTGGTCCGGATAGACGTGGGCCCCGCCGACGGGCACGTCGGACGCCGGCCCCAGCGCCGTCCCGGCCCCCGCCGCCCCGCCGCGCGAACCGAAACCCGAACCGGAGCCCGACGACCCCGTCTCCGCGCCGGACGACGTGCCCGTCGAGCATCCCGTGACCACGAGTCCCACGCCGAGCGCGGCGACCCCCGCGCCGGCGACGACGGCCCGCCGCCCGATCGGGGTCGGGGCGGCAGGTTCGGGGGCCTGCGGGTTCGTCATGGGTGGTGCTCCTCGCGTCGTGGTGGGATCCGGCGTGGTTGTTGAACCGTCATCTTCCCGGGTGGGGGCTGAGACCCGTGTGAGGTCCGCCGCTCGCTACCGTGGAGCGCATGAGCCGTACGGTGCGCGCGGTCGCGGGGATCCCCGTCCCCCATCTGGAGATCGTCCTGGGCGCCGTCGCGTGGGTCGCGGGCACGCTCGCCCTGCCCACGGGCGTCGGCACGGTGCTGATGGCCGCCGGCCTCGGCGTCACCGGGGTGCTGTGGGTGTCCGTGCGACGCCGGCACGGCCTGGGCGCGCGGCTGGACCGGGCGCTGCGGACGCAGGTGCTCAGGCTCGGGCTCGGGGTTCTCGTCGCGCTCGTCGCGCTGGGCGTGGTGCTCCCGCTCGTGGGCGGCGGCTGGGGGGAGCTGACGGTGCCGATCGGCTGCGCGGTCGTCGGGGTGGCGCTGTTCCCCCTGTCGTCGCTGCTCACGGAGCGGTCCTACGTCGCGCTCGGCGGGCTCCTCGTCGTGCTGGCCGCGGTGGGCGCGCTGCTCGCCCTGAACTCGGCGGGTGCGTCGCTCCCTCAGGGCGTCGTCGGGATCGTCGGCGCGCTCCTGCTGTGGCTCGCCGGCTGCCGCCGCATCGGCCTGTTCGGCGAGCTCCGCGCCCGCGTCGGGCGGTAGGACCGGACGGCTCCGCGTGGTCCGGCTCCCACCGGGCGGGCAACGGGCCGGCGAGCTGGCACAATGGGAGAGGTCATGCCTACGCCCCTGCCGCTCGTCTTCGACGAGCCGAAGCGCGCCCTTCCGCCCCGCCACCTCGCCGACCTCGCCCCGGCCGACCGCAAGGCCGCGGTGAGCGAGCTCGGCCTGCCCGGGTTCCGCGCGGACCAGCTCGCCCGGCACTACTTCGGCAGGCTCACCGCGGACCTCGACGAGATGACGGACCTGCCCGCCGCCGCGCGCGAGACGCTCGCCGCGCTGCTGCCGCCGCTGGTCACCCCGGTCACCGAACAGGTCTGCGACGACGGCCAGACCCGCAAGTCCCTCTGGCGCGGCCACGACGGCGTGCTGGCCGAGTCCGTGCTGATGGGGTACCCGGACCGGACGACGGTCTGCATCTCCAGCCAGGCCGGGTGCGGGATGGCCTGCCCGTTCTGCGCCACCGGCCAGGGTGGGCTGCAGCGCAACCTGACCACGGGCGAGATCGTGGACCAGGTCCGCCAGGCCGCCCGGGCCGCCCGGGACGGGGTGCTGGGGAAGCCGACCCGTCTGTCCAACATCGTCTTCATGGGCATGGGGGAGCCGCTCGCGAACTACAAGCGGGTGGTCGCGGCCCTGCGACGGATCATCGAGCCCGCGCCGGAGGGGCTGGGGATCTCCGCCCGCGGGGTCACCGTGTCCACGGTCGGGCTCGTCCCGGCGATCGACAAGCTCGCCGCCGAGGGCCTGCCGGTGACCCTTGCCGTCTCCCTGCACTGCCCGGACGACGAGCTTCGGGACACCCTCGTGCCCGTCAACAACCGCTGGAACATCGCCGAGGTGCTGGGCGCGGCGCGGCGCTACGCGCAGGCCACCGGCCGTCGGGTCTCGATCGAGTACGCGCTGATCCGGGACGTCAACGACCAGCCGTGGCGGGCCGACCTGCTGGGGAAGATCCTCCGCCAGCAGATCGGCGCCAAGCGCGTGCACGTCAACCTCATCCCGCTGAACCCCACGCCGGGCAGCGAGTGGGACGCGAGCCCCAAGCCCGTCGAGCGGGAGTTCGTCCGCCGGGTCGTGGCCGCCGGGATCTCCTGCACGGTCCGGGACACCCGGGGCCGGGAGATCGACGCCGCCTGCGGCCAGCTCGCCGCCACCGCCCGCCCCTGACCGGCCCCTTCGCGCGTCTCCGCGTCTCCGCCCGTCCGACGCACGAACGGCACTTTCGCTCATACCTGGTGAGCGAAAGTGCCGTCCGTGAAGATCAATCCGGGCGCTACAGCCGCTCGCCCGTCTCCGGGCTGAACAGGTGCAGGTCCTCGCTCGTCGGCGTCAGGGCGATCTGGTCACCTCGCCGCGCCCCCGATCGCCCCGCGGATCGCACGACGACCGGTGTCTGCTTCTCGTCGTCCAGGTGCGCGTAGAGGAACGCGTCGCTCCCGAGCTCCTCGACGACGTCCACCTGCGCCTTGACCCCGCCGGCCCCGTCCCCGTTGTCGCCGCCGACCGCCCACTGCTCCGGCCGGATGCCGAGCGTGATCGTGTCCTGGCCGGCGGAGGAGATCCTCGAGTGCAGGGACCCTGGCAGCGCGAGGTCGGACGAACCGATCCGCACGCCCTCCGCGCCGACCGGCAGCGTGAACAGGTTCATCGCCGGTGAGCCGATGAACCCGGCCACGAACACGTTGGCCGGCTTGTCGTAGAGCTCCGCGGGCGTGGCGAACTGCTGCAGCGCCCCGTCCTTGAGCAGCGCGACCCGGTCGCCCATCGTCATGGCCTCGACCTGGTCGTGCGTGACGTAGACGGTGGTGACGCCGAGCCGGCGCTGCATGGCCGCGATCTCGGTGCGGGTCGAGACCCGCATCTTCGCGTCGAGGTTGGACAGCGGCTCGTCCATCAGGAAGACCTGCGGCTCGCGGACGATCGCGCGACCCATCGCCACGCGCTGGCGCTGACCGCCGGAGAGGGCGCGCGGCTTGCGGTCCAGGTAGTCGGTGAGGCCGAGGATGTCCGCCGCGGCCTTCACCTTCTCCTGCTGCACCGCCTTGTCCACGCCCCGCATCTTCAGTGGGAACGCCATGTTCTCGCCGACGGTCTTGTTCGGGTACAGCGCGTAGTTCTGGAACACCATCGCGATGTCCCGGTCCCGCGACGCCACCCCGACCATGTTCTTGCCGCCGATGCGGATCTGACCGGCGTCGATCTCCTCGAGGCCGGCCAGCATCCGCAGCGCGGTGGATTTGCCGGAACCGGACGGACCGACCAGGACGACGAACTCGCCGTCGTCGATGATCAGGTCCAGCCGATTGACGGCGGGCTTCGCGCCGGGCGTGTAGATCCGCGACGCCTGATCGAACTCGACTTCAGCCACGACGGGCCCCCTTCACTTGACGGCCCCGAAGGAGAGGCCCTGGACGAGCTTGTTCTGGGCGATCCACCCGGCGATGACGACGGGCAGGGCGGCCATGGTGGCGGCCGCACACAGCTTGGCGAAGTACAGGCCCTCGGAGGTGATGAACCCGACGAGGAACACCGGCACCGTCGCGGCCCGCGCGGCGGTGAGGTTGACGGCGAAGAAGAACTCGTTCCACGCGAAGATCACGCAGATCAGCGCCGTCGCCGCCATGCCGGGGGAGATGACCGGGAGCACGACCTCGCGCAGCGAGCGGGCGAGCGAGGCGCCGTCCATGCTCGCGGCCTCGAGGAGCTCCTTGGGCACCTCCTGGAAGAACGAGCGCATCATCCACACCGCGATCGGCAGGTTCATCGCCGTGTAGAGGACGATCAGCGTCCAGATGTTGTCCAGCATGCCGATGTCGTTGACGACGACGTAGATCGGCACGATCGCCGCGACGACCGGGAGCATCTTGGTGGAGATGAAGAAGAACAGGACGTCCTGCACCTTCTTCACCGGCCGCAGCGACACCGCGTACGCGGCGGGCGTGGCCAGCACCAGCACCAGGATCGTCGAGACGACCGTCGCGAACAGCGAGTTGAGCAGGTACGGGCCGATGCCGGCGTCGAACACCGCGCGGAACTGGTCGAGGGTGGGCGAGAAGAACAGCTTCGGCGGGGTGGTGTAGGCGTCTGCCTCCTGCTTGAAGGCGGTGAGCACCATCCAGAGGATCGGGAAGAAGAACCCGATGCCGACGATCCAGGCCAGCACGCTGAGCAGCGTGCCGCCGACGCTCCTCCTCGCCTTCGGGTTGAGTTGCTGGTCGTCGCCCCCGGCAGGAGTGACGGTGCGCTCGGGCGTCGCGGTGGCCATCACGACTCCTCTCCGGAGAAGCTGCGGAAGATCAGGCGCAGCGCGAACGTGGAGACGATGATGGTGGCCACGACGACCACCACGCCCATCGCCGCGGACTGTCCGATGTCGAAGCCCAGGAACGCGCGCTGGTAGATGTAGAAGGGCAGGTTCGCGCTGGCGGTGCCCGGTCCGCCCTGGGTCATCATGTAGATCGCGTCGAACGTGTTGACCAGGTAGATCGCGCCGAGCACCAGGCCCAGCTCGATGAACCGGCGCAGGTGCGGGATCGTCACCTCGCGGAACACCGCGAAGGTCCCGGCCCCGTCCACCCGGGCCGCCTCCAGCACGTCGTGTGGCTGGCTCTGCAGCCCCGCGAGGGTCAGCAGCATCATGAACGGCGCCCACTGCCAGACCAGCGCGATCATCACCGAGGTCAGCGGGAACGTCGAGATCCAGTCCGTCTGACCGGCGCCGAACGGCGAGAGGACGAAGTTGATCAGGCCGTAGGTCGGGTCGAACAGCACGGTCTTCCAGAGCAGCGCGGCTGCCACCGGCGTGATCAGGAACGGCGTGATCAGCAGCGTCCGGATGAAGCCCCGGCCGAAGAAGGCCCGGTCCAGGAGCAGCGCGAAGAGCAGCCCCAGGATCATCGAGAAGATCACCGCGCCGGCGGTCAACAGGACCGTGTTGAGCGCGACCTGGCGGAACTGGCTGTCCGTGAAGACCTTGACGTAGTTGTCCAGGCCCACGAACTGCCGGCTGCCCGGCCGGACGAGGTTCCAGGACTGCAGCGAGTAGTAGATGGTGAACAGGAACGGCAGCTGCGTGATGATGATCGTGAAGATCAGCGCCGGCAGCAGCGGCGCGCGACGGATCCACCCGTCGGCCCGCGATCCCGGTCCGCGGTCCGGCCGCCGCGGGGTGACCTCCGCGGGCCGCTCGGCTGTGACGGTCATGATTTCGCCTCCGCGGGAGTGAGTACGTCGGCGGTCATGAGCCCGCTCCCTGCCGTTTGTAGGAGTCGCCGACGGTCTGCGCATAGACCTGCGCCTGGTCCAGCGCCTCGTCGGTCGTCTGCTGGCCGGCGATGGCCGCCGACAGCTGCTGGCTGACCCGCGTCCCCAGGTCCTGGAACTCGGGGATCGCGACGAACTGAATGCCGGTGTAGGGCACCGGCTCGACGGTCGGCTTCTTCTGGTCGGCCGCCGCGATGGCGTCGAGCGTGGGCTGGGCGTAGGCCTTCGACGCCTCGACGTACTCCGGGATCTGGTAGGTCGACTGCCGCGCGCCGGGCGGCACGTGCTCCCAGCCCAGCTGTCGCCCGACCGTCGGGCCGTACTCCTTGCTCGTCATCCAGGACAGGAACTTCCAGGTGTCCTCGGTGCTGCCCTTCCCGTCCGAGGTCTTCGGGATGGCGAGCGACCAGGCGTAGAGCCAGCCGGCGTTCGGCTTCACCACCATCGGTGCCGGCGCGTAGCCGACCTTGCCGGCGACCCGGCTCTCGACCGGGTTCTCGACGATGCCGGCGGCGACCGTCGCGTCGTACCACATCGCGGCGTTGCCCTGGCTGAACTGCGTGCCGCACTCGCTGAACCCGCTGCCCGCGGCGCCGGGCTCGCCGTACTGACGGACCAGGTCGACATAGAAGTTCGCGGCCTGGCGGAACTGCGGTGACGTCAGCTGCGCGTTCCACTGCGGGTCGAACCAGCGGGCGCCGAAGGTGTTGGCGACGGTGTCGAACGGCGCCATGACCTCGCCCCAGCCGGGCTTGCCGCGCAGGCAGATGCCCGCCATGCCCTTGGCCGGGTCGTCTAGCTTCGCCGCGGCCGCGGCCACATCCTGCCACGTCGGCTGGGCCGGCATGCTGATCCCGGCCTGCTCGAAGAGGTCCTTGCGGTACATGAGGAACGACGACTCGCCGTAGAACGGGACCGAGTACATGTGCCCGTCGGGGCCGGAGAGGGCCTCCCGGACGGCCGGGATGAAGTCGTTCTCGTCGTACCCCGGGCTCCGCGCCATGAGCGGGTCGAGGTCGACCAGCCATCCGTTGGCCGCCCACTGCGGCGTCTCGTAGTTCGAGATCATCACGGCGTCGAACTCGCCGCCGCCGGTGGCGACCGATGCAGTGATCTTCGCGCGGGCCTCGTTCTCCGACAGGCTCACGAACTTGAGCCGGATGCCCGGGTTCTCCTGCTCGAACTGCGGGGAGAGCTGGATGGCGTCCTGCATCTGCGGGTTGGAGACGATCGCGATGGTGATCGTGCGCTGGCCCTCGCCCCCGCCGCCGAGCGCGCCGGCTCCCGCGCAGCCCGTCACGGTCAGGAGCAGGGAGGCCAGCACAGCCAACGGGGCCGAGCGGGCCACCCGTGGCCGTCTCCGGGACTGCCGCCGCCCCGGCTCGTCGGGTGTCGATGTTCGTGGTCGGGCCACCATGCCCTCCTCGCTGACGCCGGTGGAGCTTGCACTCCCGAAGTCGAACGTGTCCTATATCACCAACTGCTGTACGGTAAACCCGAGTTAAGCGTTTGCGCAACGGCTTAACCCCTCGTGACCCGCGGAATCGCGACCACCATCTCCGGGCGCGGTCCGTGATCACGTCATGCTCTTGTCCAGGGAGATCGAGTTCCGGCGCGCCGGACCGGCATGCGGAGGTGGAGCCATGGCGACCATGGCCGACGTGGCCCGGCTCGCCGGGGTCTCGATCGCGACGGTCTCGCACGTTCTCAACGGGACCCGGACGGTCCGTCCGGAGACCCGGGCGCAGGTGCTCGACGCGATCCGGGCCGCGGACTACACGCCCAACACGGTCGCGCAGTCCCTGGCCACCGCCCGCACCAGGACGATCGGGCTCGCCCTCTCGGCCATCTCGAACCCCTACTTCGGCGAGCTGCTGCACGCCGTGGAGTCCGAGGCCGCGAAGGCCGGGTACACGCTGCTGCTCGTGGACCCGCACGAGGACCCGGACCTCGAGGACACGGTGGTGCGGAAGCTGCACGCCCGGCGCGTCGACGGGGTGCTGCTCGCGCCGTCGGCGGACCCGGGGGAGGCGCTGGAGTACCTGACGAACCGCGCGGTGCCCACCGTGCTGATCGACCGCCTGATCGACGACCGGATGGACCAGGTCGGCACGGAGAACGTCGAGGCGGTGGCCGGGCTCGTCGGGCATCTGGCCGAGCGGGGCCACCGGCGGATCGCGCTGGTCGCGGGCCACCCCGGCCTCGCGACGACCGTCGAGCGCGTCGAGGGCTACGAGCGGGGGCTGAGCCGGCACGGGCTGGCGAAGGACCCCGCGCTGCTGGTCGACGGTCACTCGGAGGCCGACCTCGCCCGCGCCGCCGTACAGCGCCTGCTGGACCTGGACCGCCCGCCGACCGCGATCGTCACCGGCAACAACTCCATGACCATCGGGGCGATGCAGGCGCTACGGGACGCGAAGGTCGAGGTGCCGCGGGACATCGCGCTCGTCGCGTTCGACGACTTCCCGTGGGCGGACCTGTTCGCCCCGCGGCTCACCGTCGTCGCGCAGCCGTTCGACCGGATCGGCCGGGAGGCGGTGCGGCTGCTGCTGCGCCGGATGGCCGACCCGTCCGCGACCCCGACGACGACGCGCATGACGCCGGAGTTCGTCCACCGGGAGTCCTGCGGGTGCGACCTTCCGGCGGTCGGCCCGTCCTGATGCGATGACCCGTCCGGACGGTGCGGGAGTGGTCCGGGGCACACTGGTGCCGTGCAGCTGCCCGTGATGCCGCCCGTAGCCCCGATGCTGGCCAAGCCGGTCAAGGACATCCCGGAGGGCCAGCTCTACGAGCCGAAGTGGGACGGGTTCCGGTCGATCGTGTTCCGGGACGGCGCCGAGGTCGAGATCGGCAGCCGCAACGAGCGGCCGATGACCCGGTACTTCCCGGAGGTCGTCGAGGCCGTCCTCGCCAACTTCCCGGAACGGGCGGTGATCGACGGCGAGATCGTCGTCGCGGACACCACGCGCAACACCCTGGACTTCGAGGCCCTGCAGCAGCGGATCCACCCGGCGGTGAGCCGGGTGAGCATGCTGTCCGAGAAGACGCCGGCGAGCTTCATCGCGTTCGACGTGCTCGCCCTGGGCGACGAGGACCTCACCGGGCGGCCGTTCGCGGAGCGGCGTGCGCTGCTCGAGGAGGCCCTGGCCAAGGCGGCACCCCCGGTGCACGTCACACCGCTGACCCGGGACATCGAGACCGCGCGCCGCTGGTTCTCCCTGTTCGAGGGCGCCGGGCTGGACGGGCTGATCGCGAAGAGCCCGGACGTGGTGTACGAGCCGGACAGACGGGTCATGAGCAAGATCAAGCACGAGCGGACCTGCGACTGCGTCGTCGCGGGGTACCGGGTGCACAAGTCCGGGCCGGACGTGATCGGCTCGCTGCTGCTCGGGCTGCACGACGAGCGCGGGGTGCTGAACTCCGTGGGCGTCGTCGGAGCGTTCCCGATGGCTCGCCGCCGCGAGCTGTTCGCCGAGCTCCAGCCGCTCGTGACGGAGTTCGAGGGGCACCCGTGGAACTGGGCGGCCCACGAGCAGGGCGAGCGGACCCCGCGGAAGAACGAGACGAGCCGCTGGAACGCGGGCAAGGACCTGTCGTTCACCCCGTTGCGGCCGGAGCGGGTCGTGGAGGTCCGCTACGACTACATGGAGGGCGCGCGGTTCCGGCACACGGCGCAGTTCGTCCGCTGGCGTCCGGACCGCGAACCGGAGTCCTGCACCTACGCGCAGCTGGAGCGCCCCGTCTCGTTCGACCTCGCCGGGGTGCTCGCGGGCGGCTGAGCCCGGTCCCGTCGCGGCGTCGATGCTGCTCGGATCTCGATGCTGCTCGGGTCTCGGCGCTGGTCGGATCTTGGCGGGACGGGCATCCTGACCGGGTGAACCCCGAGCACCGGCACGGACCCGGCTGCGATCACGACGCCGAGGACCGGCCGATCGGCTGGTGGCTCAAGCAGGTCGACCGGCTGATCGAGGAGTCCTTCGACCGGCTGCTCGCCGGCGAGGGCATCGGGCGCCGGCACTGGCAGGCGCTCAACGCCGTCGCCGGTGGGGCGGACACGCCGGCCGCCCTGGACGCCGCGCTCGCACCGTTCCGGGCCGCGGGGCCGCCCCCTGCCGTGATCCTGGACCAGCTGGTCTCGCGCGGCTGGGTGCAGAACGCGGCCGGCCGGATCACGGTCACGCCCGCCGGCTCCGCGGCGCGCGGCCGGCTGATCGTCGCGATCCGGGACCACCGGACGCGGATCACCGAGGGCGTGGGCGAGGCGGAGTACCGGACGACGGTCGCCACCCTGCGACGCATGAGCCGCAACCTGTCCTGAGAGCCTTGCCGGATGCCCCGCTTCACCGCCGCCGAGCTCGAGGCCGCCCGCTCACGCCTGCTCCCGGACGTCCTCCCCGGGTCGGACGACCCGCCGTTGCGGGTGCTGTTCTGCGGCATCAACCCCGGCCTCGTCTCCGCGGCGACCGGCCACCACTTCGCCCGCCCCGGGAACCGGTTCTGGCCGGTCCTGCACGGCGCCGGCTTCACCCCGCGGCTGCTGCGGCCGGACGAGCAGGGGCTGCTCCCGGGGTGGGGGATCGGCATCACGAACATGGCCGCCCGCGCGACCGCCCGGGCGGACGAGCTGAGCGCCGCCGAGATCGTCGAGGGCGGGCAGGTCCTGCGGGCCCTGGTCGAGCAGCGGGCGCCGCGCTGGCTCGCGGTGGTCGGCATCGGCGCCTACCGGACGGCGTTCGGCGCGAAGGCGGCCGCCGTGGGACCGCAGGACACGATGCTCGGACCGACGCGGATCTGGGTGCTGCCCAACCCGTCGGGCCTCAACGCCCACTGGTCCCGAGCGGCGATGGCCGAGGAGTTCGCGCGGCTGCGGGCCGCGGCCGAGGATGGTGCCTGAGCCCGGGGCTCAGACGGCGTCGAGGTCCGGGGGTTCCTCGGCGGGGGCGTCCTTCGCGTCCCGGTCCGCCCACTCCAGCAGCGGGTCGATCGCAAAGACGGCGTCGTCGATGCCGGCGTGCAGGTCCCCGAGCTCGGCGAAGCGGTTGGGCATCGTGGCGATCGTGAAGTCCCCGGGCTCGGCGTCGTCGACCTCGTCCCAGCGGATCGGGGCGGAGACGACGGCCTCGGGCACGCCACGCACCGAGTAGGCGGCGGCGATCGTGTGGTCCCGGGCGTTCTGGTTGTAGTCCACGAAGATCGACTTCGAGTCCCGGTCCTTGCGCCACCAGCTCAGGTCCACGACGTCGCCGGCGCGCCGGCCGACCTCCTTGGCGAACGCGTGCGCGGCCCGCCGGACGTCGGCGAACCCGTGCTCCGGGGCGATCCGCACGTAGACGTGCATCCCCTTGCCGCCGGAGGTCTTCGGGAAGCCGGTGGCGCCGAGCTCGTCGAGGACCTCGTGGGCGACGTGCGCGACCCGGCGGACGTCCGCATAGGTCGCGTCCGGCATCGGGTCGAGGTCGATGCGCCACTCGTCCGGTTGCTCGACGTCGGGCTTGCGGGAGTTCCAGGGATGGAACTCCACCGTGGACATCTGTACGGCCCAGACCACGTCCGCGACGTGCTGCACGCACAGCTCGTCCGCGGTGCGGTTCCAGCGTGGGAAGTGGATCCGGACGGTCTCGACCCAGTCCGGGGCGCCCCGCGGCAGCCGCTTCTGGTGCACCTTCTCCCCGGTCACGCCGGTGGGGAAGCGGTGCAGCATGCACGGACGGTCCCGCAGGGCTCGGACGATCCCGTCCCCGACGCCCAGGTAGTAGCGCGCGAGGTCCAGCTTGGTCTCGCCCCGCGCGGGGAAGTACACGCGGTCGGGGCTGGAGATCCGGATCGTCCGGCCGGCGGCCTCGAGCTCGACCGGGGCGCCGGCCGAGTCCTTGGCGGCCACGGGCCGGTTCCTGATCGGACCCGGCCGGGTCAGCGCCGCCAGGAGTGGCGCTTGCGGACGGACCCCCACACGACGGCGCCGATGATGGCGACGGCCGGCAGGACCATCCAGAGGATCTCGGTGACGCTGGTGTGGTGCCCGATCAGCATGATCGGCAGCAGGATCGCCGAGATGACGGCCGCGAGGGGCGTCGCCTTGGGGAAGGTGCCGTGCCAGCCCCACTCGGCCGACGGCTCCGCCTCCGGGTCCACCGCCGGTCGCTTCGCCAGCTCCCGCGAGTTGCTCGCCACGTCTGCACCCCTCTTCGTGCCCGTCCAGGTCGGGCTTCATCGTCGCACAACACGCGGACGGGGATGATGGCGCCGGAGGGTGAGATCCGTGCGGGTCCTCCCCGAGGAGTGAGAGAGGTGCCATGACCGACGGAGCCGGGCCGCGTTCGCTGGTCCTGCTGGGTTCCACGGGCTCGATCGGGACCCAGGCGCTCGACGTGGTGGACGCCGCGCCGGGCCGGTTCACGATCGCCGGGCTCGCGGCCGGCGGTGGCGACGTCTCCCTGCTGGCCGCCCAGGTGCGGGCCCACGACGTCCGCCGGGTCGCCGTCGCGCGCCCCGAGGCGGCGGCCGAGCTGCGCGAGGCGGTTCCCGGTCTCGAGGTCCTGGAGGGCCCGGACGCGGCGACCGAACTGACCGCGACCACCCCCGCGGACGTCGTGCTCAACGGCATCACGGGCTCCCGCGGGCTCGGCCCGACGCTGGCGGCCCTGCACTCGGGAGCCACTCTCGCGCTCGCGAACAAGGAGTCCCTGGTCGCGGGCGGACCGCTGGTGCTCGACGCCGCCGCGCCCGGCCAGATCGTGCCGGTGGACTCCGAGCACTCCGCGATGGCCCAGTGCCTGCGCGGCGGCACCCCGGACGAGGTCGCGCGGCTCGTGCTGACGGCGTCCGGCGGCCCGTTCCGCGGGCGCCCGCGCCGTGACCTCGAGCACGTGTCGGTCGCCGACGCGCTGAAGCATCCGACCTGGGACATGGGCCCGGTCGTCACGATCAACTCGTCGACGCTGGTGAACAAGGGCCTCGAGCTGATCGAGGCGCACCTGCTCTTCGGGATCCCGTACGACCGGATCGACGTCGTCGTCCACCCGCAGTCGATCGTGCACTCGATGGTCACCTTCGCCGACGGCTCGACGATCGCCCAGGCCAGCCCGCCGGACATGCGGCTCCCGATCGCGCTCGCGCTGGCCTGGCCCGCGCGGGTGCCCGGGGCGGCCCGCCCGTGCGCCTGGGACCTCGCGCAGAGCTGGACCTTCGAACCCCTCGACGACGACGCGTTCCCCGGCGTGCGGCTGGCCCGCGCGGCGGGGGAGCGGGGCGGCTGCCTGCCGGCGGTCTACAACGCGGCCAACGAGGAGCTCGTCGCCGCGTTCGTCGCGGGCACATTGGGTTACACGGGCATCACGGACGAGCTGGAGTGCGTGCTGGCCGCGGCCGACGGGTGGGCGGGGGACCCCGCTACCGTGGCCGACGTGCTGGCTGCCGAGGACTGGGCGCGCGCCCGTGCGCGCGAGCGGGTCCGGGCTCACGAGCAGAACGGAGCGAGGACCACCGCATGGTGATGACGATCGTCGGGATCGTGATCTTCTTCCTGGGGATCCTGTTCTCGATCGCCTGGCACGAGCTGGGCCACTTCGCGACCGCGCGATGGTTCGGGATCAAGGTGCCCGAGTTCATGGTCGGGTTCGGGAAGACGGTCTGGTCGAAGCGGGTCGGCGAGACCGAGTTCGGGGTGAAGGCCGTCCCGATGGGCGGCTACATTCGCATGATCGGGATGATGCCGCCGGCCAAGGGCGAGCGGTACGGGCGCAGCCGGCGCACCGGGCCGTTCCAGGGCCTGATCGACGACGCCCGGCAGGCCTCGGCCGTCGACGTCGGCCCGGAGGACGCGGACCGGCAGTTCTACACCCGCCCGCCGTGGAAGCGGATCATCGTCATGGCCGCCGGCCCGGCGATGAACCTGATCCTCGCGGTGGTGCTGTTCGCGATCGTGCTGATGGGCTTCGGCCGGATGACGGCGACGACGACGGTCAGCGAGGTCAGCGCCTGTGTGCTGCCGGCGACGGCCACCCGGCAGGACGTCTGCCCGCCCGGCGCCCCGCTCACACCCGCCGCCGCGGCCGGGTTCCAGGCGGGCGACAAGATCGTCGCCTTCAACGGCGTGCGCTACGACAGCTGGGACGACCTGCAGCTGGCCATCCGGGCGGCGAGCGGGACCGTGCAGGTCACGGTGGAGCGCAACGGCCAGGAGCAGGTCCTCACGCCGACCCTGGTCACCACCGAGCGCCTGGACCTGAACGACCCGAACAAGCTGGTCCCCGTGGGCTTCCTCGGCGTCGGCCCGGTCGCGGAGGTCCAGCGGCAGAGCTTCTCCGACGTCGGCGCGACGATGGGCTCGGTGATCTCCGAGGTCGGGCAGAAGCTCGTCCAGCTGCCGCAGCGGGTGCCGAACCTCTTCGGCTCGGTGTTCCTCGGCGAGGAGCGCTCGCAGGACTCCCCGGTCGGCATCGTCGGCGCCTCCCGGATCGGCGGCCAGATCCTCTCCAGCGACGCGCCTCCCGGCCAGGAGATCGCGTCGATGCTCACCCTGCTGGCGCTGGTGAACATCTCGCTCGGCCTGTTCAACCTGCTGCCGATCCCGCCGCTGGACGGCGGGCAGATCTTCCCGGCGATCTGGGAGGCGATCCGGCGGCGGTTCGCCGCGCTGCGCGGCCGGCCGGACCCGGGCCCCGTCGACGTCGCGCGGCTGCTGCCGATCGCCTACACGGTGGCGTTGATCTTCGTCGCGTGGAGCGCGCTGGTCCTGGTGGCGGACGTCATCAACCCCGTTCGGCTCTAGACGAGAGGTAATCGGAGGCGGCAGGGATACTGGGGGGATGATCCTCCCCAGCTCCCTTCGCCCCGCGGGCGGTGCCGCCCGACCGTGAGCACCGCACATTCGACCAACGGGGCCCGGCCCGTGGCCGTCTTCGACATCGACGGCGTCCTCGCCGACGTGACCCACCGCCTGCACCACCTGCGCGCGCGCCCGCAGCGCTGGGAGCGCTTCTTCGCCGAGGCGAACGTCGACCCGCTGCTCGGCGAGGGGGCGGGCCGGCTGCGGGCCGCGCAGGCGGACCACGACGTGATCTACCTGACCGGCCGCCCGGAGCGGAACCGGCGGCTCACCGAGCGCTGGCTGGCCGGGCACGAGCTGCCGACCGGCCCGCTGTACATGCGCGAGGACGACGACTACCGGCCCGCCCGGATGATGAAGCGCCAGGTGCTGCGCCGGCTCGGCCGGAGCCGGAAGATCGTGTCGGTGATCGACGACGACCCCGCCGTCGTCGACCTGCTGAAGGCGGACGGCTGGCCCATCGAGCTCGCGACCTGGCTGCCACACTCCTCGACCCTGCAGGACGCCCAGGAGCGCAAGGGGCGTACGTAGCCGCTCGTGCGCGTTCTCGTTGCCCTGGCGACGATTTCCGCGCACGAGTGCCGGAGGCGCACGTCACGGCCTCCGTCGGTGGCGATCGGCGGGGCAGGTGGATACTGGAGGTCGTGAGCGTCTCCCTGGGTATGCCGTCGACTCCCGCACCGACCCTCGCGCCGCGCCGGAAGACCCGGCAGCTGCAGGTCGGACCGGTCGGGGTGGGCAGCGAGCACCCGATCTCGGTCCAGTCCATGACCACCACGCTGACCTCCGACGTCAACGCCACCCTCCAGCAGATCGCCGAGCTCACCGCCTCGGGCTGCGACATCGTGCGGGTGGCCTGCCCCAGCCAGGACGATGCCGACGCGCTGCCCGCGATCGCGCGCAAGTCCCAGATCCCCGTGATCGCGGACATCCACTTCCAGCCGAAGTACGTCTTCGCCGCGATCGAGGCCGGCTGCGCCGCGGTCCGGGTGAACCCGGGCAACATCCGCAAGTTCGACGACCAGGTCAAGCAGATCGCGCAGGCCGCGAAGGACCACGGCACCCCGATCCGGATCGGCGTCAACGCCGGCTCGCTGGACAAGCGCCTGCTGGCCAAGCACGGCAAGGCCACGCCCGAGGCGCTCGCCGAGTCCGCCCTGTGGGAGGCGAGCCTCTTCGCCGAGCACGACTTCCACGACATCAAGATCTCGGTCAAGCACAACGATCCGGTCGTCATGGTGCTGGCCTACGAGCTGCTCGCCGAGCTGTGCGACTACCCGCTGCACCTCGGCGTCACCGAGGCCGGGCCGGCGTTCCAGGGCACGATCAAGTCCGCGGTCGCGTTCGGCGCGCTGCTGCGCCAGGGCATCGGGGACACGATCCGCGTCTCGCTCTCGGCGCCGCCGGTCGAGGAGATCAAGGTCGGCACGCAGATCCTGCAGTCGCTGAACCTGCGACCCCGCAAGCTCGAGATCGTGTCCTGCCCGTCCTGCGGGCGCGCCCAGGTCGACGTCTACACCCTCGCCGAGCAGGTCACCGCCGGGCTCACCGGCATGGAGGTCCCGCTGCGCGTCGCCGTCATGGGCTGCGTCGTCAACGGTCCGGGCGAGGCCCGCGAGGCGGATCTCGGTGTCGCGTCCGGCAACGGCAAGGGCCAGATCTTCGTCAAGGGCGAGGTCATCAAGACCGTCCCCGAGCACGCCATCGTCGAGACCCTGATCGAGGAGGCGCTCAAGATCGCCGAGGGGATGGAGCTCGAGGGCGAGCCGCAGGTGACCGTCGGATGAGCTCGCGGGTCCACGCTGCACGGGGCCCTGCGCTCTCCACTACTGCCAACGGATGATCCATGGACACCGCCCGCGGTAGCGGCGATCCGGGAATGGGAATCGCCGGCCGGGTATGGCACCGTAAAGGGGTGCTGAGGGTCGCCGGTGCCCGGCTGCTCGACGATCGGGATCGCGGTGGTGTCCGCGCGGCGCTGGACGCCGACCCCGTGGCCGCATGCATGGTGGCCGCCCGGGTGGAGATCGCCGGGCTGGATCCGTGGCGGCTCGGCGGAGAGCTCTGGGCGGTCGGCTCCCGGATGGAGGGCCTGTGCTTCTCCGGGGCCAACCTCGTGCCGCTGCGCGGCGAGCGTTCCGCCATCCGCGCCTTCGCGGACCGCGCCCGCCGGCACGGCCGCGCGTGCTCGTCGCTGGTCGGCCGCGCCGAGCTGGTGCTCCCGCTGTGGGAGGACCTCGCGCCCGGCTGGGCGCCCGCCCGCGAGGTGCGCGCGGACCAGCCGCTGATGGTGCTCGTCGGCCCGCCGACCGTCCGGCCCGACCCGCAGGTCCGCCCGGTGCGGATCGAGGAACTCGACCGCTACCTGCCCGCGGCCGTCGCCATGTTCACCGAGGAGGTGGGCATCGACCCCCGGGCCGGGGACGGCGGCGCCGGCTACCGGGCCCGGGTCGCCGAGCTCGTCTCCGCGGGCCGCGCCTTCGCCCGGTTCGAGGACGGCGAGGTCGTCTTCAAGGCCGAGATCGGCGCGCTGTCGTCCCGGGTCGGACAGATCCAGGGTGTCTGGGTGCACCCGAACCGCCGTGGCCAGGGCCTCGGCATCCTCGGCACCGCCGCGGTCGCGGAGCGGCTCGCGGCGATAGGCAAGATCTCGAGCCTCTACGTCAACGGCTTCAACCACCGGGCCCGTTCCACGTACGACCGGATCGGGTTCCAACAGGTCGCGAGCTTCGCGACCGTCCTGTTCTGAACCCACGAACGGCACATTCGCTCACTAGGTATGAGCGAAAGTGCCGTTCGTGAAGATCGACGGAGCTCCCGGTCAGGAGAAGAAGAGCTTCTCCTGCTCCTCGCGCAGCTGGTCGATCAGCCGGCCCGGGGGCAGGGTGACGTCGGCGTAGGTCAGGACCTCGTCCTTCGCCACGTCGCGCAGCAGCGTGCAACCCACGGCCACGCCCATCGGCAGCAGGTTCTCCGCCCGGGTGACCGGGGTGGACTCCGCGACGCCGTAGGTGTCGTACTCGCCGAGGCCGTCGAGCACCTGCCCGGCCTTCAGGTCCCGCTTCGCCGTGGTGACGACGTCGACCTTCGGTGCTCCGGCCGGGACGAGCGCGGCGTCGGCGAAGTCCACCGCGCGCGCGACGCTGTTCGGGACCTCGAAGTGGCACAGGTGGTACGGCGTGTAGAAGCTGTAGAGCGGGCCCTTGCCCAGCTTGTAGAGCTCCAGGTAGTGCCGCTGCTTCGGGTCGTCGTGCGTACCGAGGACGTAGACGCCGGGGCCGGGCTTGGAACCGACCACGTAGTCGATGATCCCGCCGAGCTCGCGCAGCTCGTCGACGTCGTAGGCCTCGGTCAGCTCGTCGACGTGCCCGGCGTGGTCCCGCCCGTACATGCCGCGCTTCGGCACGGTCAGCCCGAAGGCGTTGGCCACGATGGCCTGCTCGAAGCTGATCTTGGTGCCGTCGGCGAAGCTGGTGACCATCGCCGGGTCCTGGCCCCAGCGCTCCGCGAACGCCTTCTGCGTCGTGGGGTTGCGGTAGGGGTCCTGC
This sequence comes from Pseudonocardia sp., assembly GCF_025465255.1. GTDB lineage: Bacteria > Actinomycetota > Actinomycetes > Mycobacteriales > Pseudonocardiaceae > Pseudonocardia. The sequence goes on along the minus strand of NZ_JAODNI010000244.1, from coordinate 30,554 downwards.
AGTCCCTTGACGTTCCCCGCGACGAGCGGGGTGACGCCGAGGCCCTGCACGAAGCGGATCAGGTTGCCCTGCACGCCGGGCTGGTCCCCGTCCGCACCGGTGAACACGACGCCCGCGGCCCTGGCGCGCACGGCGAGCAGCGGGCCCACCGTGGCGTCGAGCTCGGCGTTCATGGTGACGACCGGCAGCCCGCGCTCGATCGCGGCGACGGTGATCCGCGCGCCGAACTCCACGGCGCCGGTGACGTCCACGATGCAGTCCACGTGCACGGACTTGAGCAGCTCGAACGCGTCCTGCAGGACGGCCGGCTCACCCTTCTCGATCGCGTGGTCGAGCTGGGACGCGTCCTCCACGACGGTGGGCTCGAGGCCCGCCTCGGTGAAGGCGCGCCGCCCGTTCGCGAGCGTCCGGTTGGCGATGGCCACCAGGCGCATGCCGGGGACGGAGTTGACGATCTGGTTGGCCAGCCCGCGGCCCATGAAGCCCGAGCCGATCATGCCGACGCGGATCGGCCGGTTCTCCTCCTCGCGCCTGCGCAGCGCCGTGTCGATGATCAGCATCAGCGTGCCTCGACCGACAGCTCGGACAGCAGCGGCCAGCTCGCGTCCTTGTCCGAGATCGTCGTGACCTCGTGCGGCCACTCGACCGCCAGCGTCGGGTCGTCCCAGCGCAGGCCGCGCTCGGCGCCCGGCGTGTACGGGGTGCTCACCTGGTACATCGTGGCGGCGCCGTCGGTGAGGGTGAGGTACGCGTGCCCGAAGTTCTTCGGGATGTACATCGCCCGGTAGTTGTCCTCGGTCAGCTCGGCACCGAAGTGCTGCAGGTAGGTCGGGGACTCGGGACGCAGGTCCACGATCACGTCGTAGATCGCGCCGCGGAAGCAGCGGATGACCTTGACCTCGGCGTTGGGCTCCAGCTGGTAGTGGAACCCGCGCAGCGTGCCGGCCTTGTGGTTGTACGAGATGTTGCACTGCGCGATGGCCGGGTCGAGCCCGGCCTCGGCGAACTCGTCGACGCAGAAGGACCGGGCGAAGAACCCCCGGTCGTCGGAGAGCCGCTTGAGATCGATCAGCGCCGAACCGGGGAGCGGATTCGGATGGATGTCCATGGGGGAGATTCGTCCCGTCCTGTCGGAGGCGTTACGGGGATCTTCATGGTAGTGAAGGCACTTCTCCGGTCGAGGAGCAGACCTGTGGTCGGCAGATGCCGGGCGGTCCCGGCGAGGCTGCCGAACGGTCGGCAGGGTGTCTCGGCATACTCCGGGGGTGCCCGGTCCCCTCCGTCCCGCCCGTCCGTTCCGTGCGCTACGTGTCCTGACGGTCACGCTCGTGGTCCTGGCCGGCGTCGCCGGCTGCGGCCTCTTCGGCGACGACGGCCCGACGAAGACCGCCGCCGCGTTCCTCGCGGCCTGGAGCCGTGGCGACGACGCCGGGGCCGCGGCCCTGACGGACGACCCGGACGCCGCGCGGCAACTGCTCGCCGAGGCGCGAACGGCGCTCGCCCCGGCCGCGATCACCACCGAGGTCGCGCAGGTGCGCACCGCGACCGACCGCTCGACCGCGTCGGCGAACATCACCTGGGACCTCGGTCAGGACCGCCGCTGGACCTACCTCGGTGGGTTCGAGATGCACCCCGCGGAGACGGACACGGGCTGGCAGGTGCGCTGGGCGCCGACGGTCGTGCACCCGCAGCTCGCGACCGGCCAGCGGCTCGCGCTGCGGACGGACGTCCCGGACCCGGCCCCGGTCGTCGACCGCAACGGCGTCCCGCTGCTGGCCCCGACGACCGTGGTGAACGTCCTGCTGGACCGCAAGGCCACCGGCGACCTCAACGCCGCCACCGGGACCCTGGCCCGGGCGCTGGGCCCGATCGACCCGGAGATCACCGCACAGACGATCACCGACGGTGCGGCGAAGGTCCCCGACGGCCAGGCCTACACCGTCGCCGTGCTGCGGGAGACGGACTACAACGGCGTCAAGAACGCGATCCACGACCTCCCGGGCGTGCGGTTCACCTCGTCGTCGCGGCTGCTCGGGCCGTCCGCCGGGTTCGGCAGCCAGGTGCTCCCGCCGGTGCGGTCCGAGGTCGCGTCGCAGGTCGACGGCGTCGCCGGCTGGTCCGTCGCCGCCGTCGACTCGTCCGGTGGCACGGTCGGCACGCTGACCGAGACCCCGCCGACGCCCGGCGCGACGGTCGGGGTGAGCCTGGACCGGACCGTCCAGTCCGCCGCCGAGGACGCCGTCGAGGCGCTCCCGCAGCAGGCCGCGATCGTCGCGATCCAGCCGTCGACCGGGGACATCCTCGCGGCGGCGCAGAACGGGCCGGCGGACGCCGCGGGCGCGATCGCCTTCACCGGCCGGTATCCGCCCGGCTCCACCTTCAAGATCGTGACGGCGACGGCGGGCGTGGAGCGGCTCGGCCTGACGGGTACCACGTCCGAGGCCTGCCCGGGCACGACCGTCATCGGCGGCCGCCCGGTGCCCAACGAGGACAGGTTCGACCTCGGCACCGTCCCGCTGTCGACGGCGTTCGCCAAGTCCTGCAACACCACGTTCGCGCAGATCGGGGCCCAGCTGCCCCCGGACGCGCTCACGACCGCCGGCTTGCAGCTCGGCTTCGGCGCGGACTTCGGCATCCCCGGCCTCACCACGGTGACGGGCTCGGTGCCGCCCGCCGAGGACCAGGTCCAGCGCGCCGAGGACGGCTTCGGCCAGGGCCAGGTCGTCGCGACGCCGTTCGGGATGGCCCTGGTCGCCGCGACGGTCGCACACGGTGCCCCGGTCACCCCGCAGCTGATCCGCGGGCGCGCCACCGAGACGGTCACGCCCGCGACGGCGCCGGACCAGGCCGCGCTCGCGCAGCTGCGGCCGATGATGCGCCAGGTCGTCACGGAGGGGACCGCGACGCTGCTGCGCGGGTCCGGCGAGGTGTACGGGAAGACGGGCACGGCGGAGTACAGCCAGGGCGGCGTCAACCGGGCGCACGGCTGGTTCGTCGGGTACCGCGGGGACGTCGCGTTCGCGATCCTCGTGGTCGACGGCGGATCGTCGAGCGTCGCGGTCAAGGCCGCCCAGCCGTTCCTGGCGGGCTTCAGCTCCTGACGACCCGCTCGCCGACGTCCGCGTCGTGGAGCCACAACACGGTTTCGAGGCGTTCTCGTCGCGTTGTGGAGCCATGTGACCTGGACGTCGGCGCGGGGATTGCACGGGGGATCTAGGCTGGGGGCGTGCGCCGTCCCTCAGTCCCTGTCCTCGCGCTGACCGCAGACGCCGTCGCCGTGGTGGTGTTCGCGGCGATCGGGCGGTCGAGCCACGCCGAGGCGGACAGTGTTGTCGGCCTGGTCGGCACCGCCGCCCCGTTCCTCGTGGGGCTCGGCGCCTCGTGGGCGTCGCGCCGGGTGCGGGCGGACCCGCCCGGGTTGCGTGCGGGCGCCGTCGTGCTCCTCGGGACGGTGGTGATCGGGCTCGCCCTGCGCGCCGCGTTCCTGCAGCGGCTGCCGCTGAGCTTCGCGATCGTCGCCACGATCTCCCTGGCCGTGCTGCTGCTGGGCTGGCGCGGGCTGTCCATGCTGGTCGCCCGCGTCTCGACGAAGCGCGGAGCGCTGCGTCACTGAGACGCGGAGCGCTGCGTCACTGATGGGGCCGTCCGACAGCACCGCCGCCGGCGCCCGACCTACACTGGACCCGTGGCTTCACCTGCTCTCCTGGTCCCCGGCACCCCCACGCCGATCCGCACCGTCCCCGCGCACATCCCGCGGCCGGAGTACGTCGGCAAGAAGGCCCCGGCGGCGAACCGTGACTCGGACGTCCAGCCGCCGGAGGTCATCGAGGCCATGCGGATCGCGAGCCGCATCGCCGCGCAGGCGCTGCAGGTCGGTGGCGAGGCCGTCAAGCCCGGGGTGACCACGGACGACGTCGACCGGGTGGTCCACGACTTCCTGGTCGACCACGGCGCCTACCCTTCGACGCTGGGTTACCGCGGCTTCCCGAAGTCCTGCTGCACCAGCCTCAACGAGGTCATCTGCCACGGGATCCCGGACACGACCGTGATCAACGACGGCGACATCGTCAACATCGACGTCACCGCGTTCGTCGGCGGCGTCCACGGGGACTGCAACGCCACCTTCCTCGCCGGGAACGTCTCCGAGGAGGACCGCCTCCTCGTCGAGCGGACCCACGAGGCGACGATGCGCGCGATCAAGGCGGTCAAGCCGGGCCGCGAGCTGAACGTTGTCGGCCGGGTCATCGAGTCCTACGCGAAGCGCTTCGGCTACGGGGTCGTGCGGGACTTCACCGGCCACGGCATCGGCCGCTCCTTCCACAGCGGGCTCGTGGTGCTGCACTACGACCAGCCGGACATCCACATCGAGCTCGAGCCGGGCATGACGTTCACGATCGAGCCGATGATCACCCTCGGCACCATCGACTACGACATCTGGCCGGACGACTGGACCGTGGTGACCAAGGACCACAAGCGCACGGCCCAGTTCGAGCACACGATCCTGGTGACGGCGGACGGCGCGGAGATCCTCACCCTGCCCTGACCCCGTGGGACCCCGTCCCCGCAGGCCGACGCACGGGTCTCGTCGCCCGCCCTCTGGGTCGAAACCATGGTCACCTCCCCCGGGCGGACGTACCGTCGGGGGATGGCGAAGGTCCACGACGGCATCTCGGGTCGGCTGCGGGAGTTCATCGAGGCGCAACCGGTGTTCTTCGTCGGCACCGCGCCGCTGGACCCGGACGGGCTGGTGAACCTCTCGCCGAAGGGGACGCGCGGCACCTTCCGGGTGGTCGATGAGCACACGTTCGCCTACCTGGACATCACCGGCAGCGGCATCGAGACGGTCGCCCACCTGCGGGAGAACGGGCGGATCTGCGTGATGTTCTGCGCCTTCGAGGGGCCGCCGAACATCGTCCGGTTGCACGGGACGGGCCGGGTGCTCGCCGCCTGCGATCCCGGTTTCGACGATGCGGTGGCCGGCTTCGGCGAGGCCGGCACGAGTCGGCGGATGCAGTCCCGCGCCGTGATCACCGTCGACGTTGCGCGGGTCGCCGACGCCTGCGGTTACGCCGTGCCGCACATGGCCTACCGCGAGGAGCGGACCCTGCTCGACCGCTGGGCGGACGACAAGACTCCCGGGGACCTCGAGGCGTACCACGCGAAGAAGAACGCCGAGAGCATCGACGGCCTCCCGGGTCTCGTACCGCGCCCCTGACCGGGGTCGCGGAGCTGTGCTGTCCGTGTGACGCCGCGTTGCGGGCGAGGTGGCTGTACCCGGGCGTCGTGGGCGAGGTGCTGTCCGAGGAGCTCCTCGCGTGGGCGGAGTTCGGGCTCCGCCCCGGCCCCGGGCGGGCGCTGGACCTGATGCAGCAGCTGGAGCAGCAGGAGCCCGTGCGCATGACCCTGATGAAGGCGAAGGTGCGCTGACGGAGGTGGTTCAGCCGGCGGCCTGCTTCTTCACCGCGGTCAGGGCCTCGTCCGCGTGGGCGTCGAACTTCGACTCACTGGCGAACGCGGCGACGATCCGCCGGCCCTGACCGATGACGAAGGTCTGCCGGCGGGTGTGCAGCCCGCCCGGGAGCCACCAGCGCCATGCGCCGAACTCCTTGGCGACCTCGTGGCCCTCGTCGGAGAGGAGCGGGTAGCCGAGCGAGTGGCTCGTCGCGAAGACGCTCTGCTCCAGCACGCTGTCCCCGCTGATGCCCACCGGCTGCGCGCCGACGGCGGCGAAGTCCGCGGCGAGGTCCCGGACTTTGTGGACGATGAAGCCGGAGTCGACGTCGGTGGTGCCGCCGTCGGACGCCGTGAGCTCGTGGGTGTGGGCGTGCCCGCCGAGGCGGTCGTCGGCCTCGAAGAGGGTGACGTCGTGGCGGCGCTGCAGCAGGTGGGCGGCGGTCAGGCCGGCCACGCCACTGCCGATCACCCCGACTGTCTCGCGTGGACCGGTCATCGAACGGCTCCGGTCAGGACGGTCGTCAGTCCGGCGGGTGCCGGTGGTCGCATGGCGTTCGTGATGTCGGGGTCCGGGGGTTCGTCCCGATCTCGCCGAGCACGAACCGGCGGACCAGGGAGGCCCAGTCGCCGCTGCGGCGGAGCATCGAGTGGCCGTCGCCGAGTACCTCGAAGCGGGCGACGCGGTCCGTCACGGCCTTGGCGCGACCGCGTAGGCGAGGGACTGCCGCGGGTCCGTCCAGCGGTCCTGGTCGCCGTGGGCGATGAGCACGCTGCGGCCCGCGAGCTGCGCGACGGGATCCGAGCCGTCGAGCCGGGGGGCCAGGGCGCAGACGGAGACCACGCCGTCCGCACCGGCCGCCCGCAGCACCGCGCGGCCGCCCATCGAGTTCCCGACCAGCACGATCGGCACGCCGGGGTGACGCCGCCGGAGCTCGGCCAGCATCGCCTCGACGTCCCGCTGGGCGTCCCGATCCGCGCCGTTCCAGCCGCGGTGGCGGTAGCGGAGCATGAACACCCCGAGCTCGGGGCCGGCCCGTCGCAGGTCCTTCGCGAACGGCAGCATCCGCCAGTACGTCAGCCGTCGTCGTTCGCCGGACTCGCGGCTGCCCGCCCGGCCGCCGTGGGCCACCAGGACCAGCGCGGCGGGATCCGGGCGCCGGCGCCCGACCGGTTCCAGCCGGGGCAGCGCCCTCCCGGGGACGTGACCGCTCACCTGCCACCTCGCATCGCTCAGCCGACGTTCTCGGTGGTTCCTCCGTTCCGGAGTGGCCCGGCGGATGGTGACCTGGAAGCCATGTCACATGTGGCCGACGATCAGCTCGTGACCCGCCGGGCTGCGCCCTTCGGCCGTGAGCGAGGATCCTGTTTCGACCCCGTGGCGTCGAACGCTCCACCCGGCGCCCGCCACCGAGATCTGGAGACCTGGGGATGACCACTCCGCCGCTGCTCACGGCGCGGGAGAAGCTGCTGCTGACCCTGCGCCGCCGACGCCGGGGCTCCGGTTTCTGGTACGGCCTGGCCATCGAGGTGATCTGGCCCTTCGTGATGGCGTTCACGCGCATCTCCTGGTCCGGCGGCGAGCGGATCCCGCGCACCGGGGGCGTCCTGCTCGCCGCGAACCACGTCTCGATGGCGGACCCGATCTACGACGTCGCGTTCACGATCGTGAACGGCCGGATGCCGCGGTTCCTCGCGAAGTCCGAGCTGTGGGGGGTCCCCGTGGTCAAGTGGGTGCTCGGCCGGGGCGGGCACATCCCCGTCTACCGGGAGTCCGCGCGGGCGGGGGACGCCTACCGGGACGCCGTCAAGGCCCTCGAGCGCGGCGAGGTCGTCGTGTTCTACCCCGAGGCCACCTACACCGCGGACCCCGACGGCTGGCCGATGAAGGCCAAGAACGGCATCGGCCGGATCGCGATGATGACCGGGGTGCCCGTCATCCCGATCGCGAACTGGGGGACCCAGGACCTGCTGCCGCCGGGCGGCAAGCCCCGGCCGTGGCCGCGCAAGCGCGTCACCGTCCTCGCCGGACCGCCGGTCGACCTCTCGGACTACATCGGCAAGCCCCGCACCCGCACGAACCTCGACGGCGCCACCGGCGCGATCATGTCCGCGGTGACGAAGCTGGTCGGGGAGGTGCGGGGGGAGACCCCGCCGTCGATCCCGTTCGACCCGGACGCGCGCCGGGAGCCCTCGGGGCCGCCGAGTGCGCTGGGGGAGCGGCCGGCCAGCTGATCACGGGCTGCGGTCCGCGGCGGCGACGAGCAGTCGCCCGGCGGCGGGCGACCCGGCGCGGCCGATCATGCGGCAATGAGCCCGGTGCACCGCGTCGAAGCCCGTGAACCGCTGGAGGGCCCGGTCCGGGAACGCCGACCCGTCGGGAAGGGCAACCGCGGTCTCGAGGACGGCCAGGGCCCGTTCGGTGAGCAAGATGTCGCGCAGTCCGACCTGGTCCGTCGCCGCGATGTCCCGCCGGCGAACGGAGACGTCCGGCTGTGCCCGTGGGTCGTGCCGGCGCGGCACGGTCACCTCGACGACGTCGGGCGCCCGGTCGAGCATTCCGTGCGAGTACGCGGCGGCCGGCCCGGACACGAGGGCCCTGTCCCCGGCCCACAGCCACCGCCCGGACGCGGGCCTCGTGCGTCAGGCGATGGCCGGAGGCCAGGTAGACGCCGGGGGACAGGCGCTGCCGTTCGCCGTCGGCCACCCGGCGGCGCACCCGTGCGTGTGGAGACACCGCCTGCGACCGCCTGGTCGAGCCGCACGACACCGCCCTGGCGGCGCAGAAGCGTCCCGAGATCCACATCGGAAGGATCACCGAGCGACCCGGCGGGCGGGGCCCTTTCCGGAAACTCGGGCCAGTGATCGCGGGGTGCGGTACAACCCGGCCGTAGGTGACCGGGATGTACCGCGAACCGTGATCAGGCGGCCTTGCTCAGCTTCTCCAGCCGACGTGACGTGGGCCAGCGGACCGACGTGGCCCAGCCCGCCTTCTCGAAGCCGTTGATCACCGCGGCGGAGAGGTCGATCTGGCCCTCCTCGACCCCGTGCCGGGCGCAGGTGGGATCCGCGTGGTGCAGGTTGTGCCAGGACTCGCCGAAGGACAGGATCGCCAGCCACCAGACGTTGGCCGAGTGGGCCCGGGCGGCGAAGGGGCGCTCGCCCCACATGTGGCAGATCGAGTTGATGGACCACGTGACGTGGTGCAGCAGCGAGACGCGGACCAGGCCGGCCCAGAAGAACGCGGTCAGCGCGCCCCACCAGGACCAGGTCACGAGCCCGCCGATCAGGGCGGGGGCGAGCAGCGTCAGGACGCTCCACAGGGCGAACAGGCGGCTGACGCGGTCGATGTCCCGGTCCGCGAGCAGGTCCGGGGCGAAGCGCTCGGCGTTGGTGAGGTCCCGGTCGAAGAGCCAGCCCATGTGCGAGTGCCAGAAGCCCCTGGCCAGCGCCCGCACACCCGTGCCGAACAGCCACGGCGAGTGCGGGTCGCCCTCCTTGTCCGAGAACGCGTGGTGGCGGCGGTGGTCCGCGACCCAGGTGATCACCGGGCCCTGCATGGCGAGCATCCCGGCGATCGCCAGCGCGACCCCGCAGCGGGCGGTTCGCCTTGAACGAGCCGTGCGTGAAGTAGCGGTGGAAGCCGACGGTGATGCCGAGCCCGCTGCCGACGTAGAAGACCGCGGCGATCACCACGTCCGCCCAGCCCAGGAAGCCGAAGACCGCGGCAAGGGGGACGGCGGCCAGCAGCGCGACCAGCGGGGTGAACACGAAGACGTACACGCCGATCTGCTGCGGCAGCCCCCGGCTGCCGTCCAGGACCGGTCGCGCACCGGCGGCCTCGGGAGTGTCAGCGGTCAGGGTCATCGGGTCTCGCACCTCACCGGTCACTCGAACGGCAGCGCTCGCAGAACGTGCCACCGTGGTGTCCGGTGCCCGAGCCTGCCCGGATCGGCCCTCTCAGGATAAGGGCAACCTTCGTCACATGCCGGGCTCGAGCGTCCGGGCTCAGACGTCGAGGCCCAGGAGCGCGTTCTCGACGACCTCGGGCAGCGCCGGGTGGATCCAGTACTGCCCCGTCGCCATCTCCCGCGCGGTCAGCCCGAACGACATCGCCTGGATCAGCGGCTGGATCAGCGACGACGCCTGCGGGCCGAGCAGGTGCGCGCCCAGCAACCTCCCGGTCCCGCGCTCGGCGATGATCTTGCAGACGCCGGTGGTGTCCTCCATCGCCCAGCCGTAGGCGACGTCGCCGTACTTCTGGGCCTTCACCGCGTAGTCGATCCCGGCGTCCCGGCACTGCTGCTCGGTCTTCCCCACCACGGCGATCTGCGGATCGGTGAACACGGCCGAGGGGACGAACCGATGATCGATCTCAATCATGTCGTCGGGGTGGAGCAGGTTGTGCCCGACGACCTTCGCCTCCCGGTTGGCGACGTGCTTGAGCTGCCAGGGCGAGCTGACGTCGCCGAGGGCGAACACGCCGTCGGCGCTGGTCCGCTGGAACCGGTCGACGTCGATGCGGCCGTCGTAGAGGGTTCCGATGCCGGCCGCGCCGAGGTTCATCAGGTCCCCGTTCGGCACGCGGCCCGTGGCTACGAGAAGGGTGTCCGCGCCGAGCGTCGAGCCGTCGTCGAGGGTGATGGTGAGGTCGCCCGCGGTGCCGCTGAGCGAGGTGATCTGGGAGTTGAGCCGGACGTCGATCCGGGACCCGGCGACGGCGAGCCGGGTGTAGGTCTCGGAGATCGTCTCGTCGTGCCACCGGAGCAGCGCGTGGCTCCGGTTGACCAGCGTGACCCGGCTGCCGAGCGCGGAGAACACGTGGGCGAACTCGGAGGCGATGTAGCCGCCCCCGAGGACCACCAGCCGCTCCGGGAGCTCCGGCAGCCGCATGATCGTGTCCGACGTCTCGAAGGGGATGCCAGAGTCCGCGACCACCGGCGGAACCATCGGCCTTCCCCCCGCGGCGATGACGACCTGGTCCGCCGTGATCTCGTCGGTGCCCGATCCGTCGGTGCGGACCACCTGCAGCGCGCGCGGCCCGGTGAACGACGCGTGCCCGAAGTAGACGGTCACGTTGGGGCTGCGCTCGACGCGGTACTGCCTGCCGCCCCCGGAGATCGGGTCGATCCGGCTGAAGATCCGGTCCCGGATGTCCGACCAGCGGATCTTGTCGATGGACGCGTCCACGCCGTACTTCGCCGCGCGCCGGACGACCTCGGCGACGTCCGCGGCGTAGACGTACATCTTCGTGGGGATGCAGCCGACGTTGAGGCAGGTGCCGCCGAACACCCCGTGCTCGACGAGCGCGACGTCGAGACCCGCGAACCGCTCGTCGAGGAAGGTGTTGCCGGAACCGGTGCCGATGACGACGAGATCGTGGTGACGCACCCCGCCGAGGCTAGCCGCGAGCCGAGGGCACGGCGCGTCCGGCGGCCGGGATCACGCGCGGTGGACGCGGTCTGGTAGTCACTGGGGCATGAGCGGCGAGACGACGGCGGCGACGGTACGTCGCTCCTGGGCCCTGGACCTCGACGCGCGGACGCTCTACGAGCTGCTGCGCCTGCGGGTCGACGTGTTCGTGGTGGAACAGGCCTGCCCCTACGGCGAGCTCGACGGCCGGGACCTCGAGGACCGCGCCCGGCACTACTGGCTCACCGGGCCGGGGGAGCCGGAGCCGATCCTCGGCTGCGTGCGGCTGCTGAAGGAGCCGGACGGCGGCTACCGGATCGGCCGGCTGTGCACCTCGCGGGACGCCCGCGGCCGCGGCCTGGGGCGGCAGCTGATGCAGGCGGCGCTGGCGGAGGTCGGGGACGGCGCGTGCATCCTCGACGCGCAGGAGCACCTGGCCGAGTTCTACCGGGAGTTCGGGTTCGAGGCGACGGGCCCGGCGTACGACTGGGACGGCGTCGCCCACCTGCCGATGCGGCGCCCGTCCCGCTGACGGGTGACGCGCCGCGCGGGGTGACGGGCGGCGTGGTGCGTCATACTCCGCCCGACGTCCGCGGCGCGGGGCCGCGCACGGAGAGGGGCGAGGACGCGATGAGTGACGACCGGGTCAGCACGAACGGCACGGGAGCGACGCCGTCCCCCGGACCGACCTTCGAGGAGCCCGGGCCCAGCGGCGACGTGCCCGGCGGCGACGTGTCCGGCGGCTCGACCGTCGCGATCCCGGACGGGACGACCGGCCCCACGCCGACCCCCGCCCCGCCGGCGCGCCCGGTGGAGCCGATCGGCCGGACGCGGACCAGCGGGCTGTGGGTCGGGCTGATCCTCTCGACCCTGGTCCTGATCTTCCTGCTGATCTTCATCCTGCAGAACCTGAACCCGGTGGAGATCCACTTCCTGGGCGCGGTCGGGGCCCTGCCGACGGGCGTCGCGATGCTGTTCGCGGCCGTCGCGGGGATCCTGCTGGTCGCGATCCCGGGCAGCGCACGGATCCTGCAGCTGCGCCGGGCCGCGAAGAAGGGCGCCCGCCGGGCCCGGTAGGACCCGACGGACGCCCTCGCGTCGTTCTGCTGCTAGGCGGCGCGTCGGCGGCCGCCGCGGCCGCCACCGCCGCCCACGGACCCGCGGCCCTGGCTGCTGCTGTAGCCGCCCTGGCCCTGGCCGCCGCCGGAGCTGCGGCCGCGGCCGCCACTACGACGACCGCCGCCGGCCCGCGGCTGCTGCGCAGGCTTGGGGGCCTCGGGCACCGGGATCCCGCTCGGGGTCCGGGCGCCGAACACGTCGGCGAGGACCGGCGAGCCGACCACCCCGTCGTTGATCGTGGGCCGGACACCGGCCTGGCGCATCATCGTGTCCACCTCGCGGCGCTCCGGCGGCGTCACCAGGGTGACGACGATGCCGTCCTCGCCGCCGCGGGCCGTGCGGCCCGCGCGGTGCAGGTAGTCCTTCGGGTCCGCCGGCGGGTCCACGTGCACGACCAGGCCGACGTCGTCGACGTGGATGCCGCGGGCCGCGACGTCCGTGGCGACGAGGACCGGCACGCTGCCGTCCTTGAACGCGTCGATCGCGCGGTTGCGGGCGTTCTGTGCCTTGCCGCCGTGCAGCGCGCTGGCGTCGATGCCGTCCCGGCGCATCTGCCGGACGAGACGGTCCGCGCCGTGCTTGGTGCGCACGAACATGATCGTCTTGCCGTCCCGGGCGGCGAGCTGGTGCAGCACCGGGTTCTTGGAGTCCCGGTCCACGAGCAGCACGTGGTGGTCCATGGTCTCCACCGGCGCGGCGGCCGAGGCGACGGCGCGGGTCACCGGGTCGTGCAGGTAGCGCTCGACCAGGGTGGCGACCTCGTTGTCCAGCGTCGCGGAGAACAGCAGCCGCTGCCCGTCGGTCGGGGTCTGGTCCAGGATCCGCCGGACCTGGGGCAGGAAGCCCATGTCCGACATCCGGTCCGCCTCGTCGATCGCGGTGACCTCGACGGCGGACAGGTCCGCGGTGCCCTGGCCGATGTGGTCGGTGAGCCGGCCCGGCGTGGCGACGAGCAGGTCGATGCCGCGGCGCAGCTCCGAGATCTGCCGGTTCATCGACATACCGCCGACGACGGACGCCACGGTCAGGTTCAACGCCTTGGCGAACGGGTTCAGCGCGTCCATCACCTGCTGCGACAGCTCGCGGGTGGGGACGAGGACGAGGCCGCGCGGGCGCCGGGGCTCGGCGCGGCTGCCGGCGAGGCGGGCGAGCAGCGCGAGACCGAACGCGAGGGTCTTGCCGGAGCCGGTCTGGCCGCGACCCAGCAGGTCACGCCCGCGGATGGTCTCGGGCAGGGTCGCGGCCTGGATGGCGCGCGGCTCGGTGAAGCCCTCCGCGACCAGCGCGCGGAGCATCGGCTCGGGCAGCCCGAGCTCGGCGAAGGTGGGCATGCCGGACTCGGGGACGGTCCAGAGGACCTCCACCGGCATGGAGTCGATCGCGGAGTTGCGGCGAGGAGCCGATCCGCGGGAGGAGCCGCCGCCGCTGCTGCGGGGACGGCCGTTGGGGCTGCCACCCCCACGGCGGGGACGGCGGGCAGGACGGGACGGGACAGTCAAGGAGACCTCCGGGACGTGGCACGTCTGCCGGAGCGGCCACGCGCCGTGCGGCGCGGGATGGTCTCGGGACGGGCCCGGGCGCTGGGTGCGCGCCCGTAACGGGTACTGCGGTCGGTGGGGCTCGGCGGCAACGAAAGGCCGGGCGCTCGTAGATCACACTACCGGAGGCGCCCTCCGCACCGGAGAGTGACGCCCGGTCACCCGCCCGCAGGCAGGCCCCGGCAGACGGTTCGACGCGCCGGGCCGCCCCGCGGACGCGCGGTGACACCGCGGGGCCGCCCGGCGCGTCTGTGCCGGTCAGGGGCCGATCCCGGCCTCCTGGCGGAGGTCGCCGAGGAGCGCCTCGGCGCTGCCGGATCCGGGCAGACCACGTGCGGTGAACCACTCGGTGATCCGGAGCACGTCACGCCCCAGGAACTCCGGGCCCTGCGGATTGCCGACGACGTCGACCACCTGCGGCAGGTCGATCAGGACCAGGGGTCCGTCGTCGACGAGCAGGTTGTACGCCGAGAGGTCCCCGTGCGCCCAGCCCCGGCGGGCGAGCGCGCGCAGTGCCTCGGTCAGCTGCTCCCACAGACCCCGCAGTGCGTCGGGCTCCGGGCGGAGCTGCGCGAGCCGCGGTGCCGCCGCGCCGTCCGGCGTCCCGACGAACTCGAGCAGCAGCTCCGTCCCGTGCAGCTGCACGGGATAGGGGACGGGCGCGCCCGCCGCCCAGAGCGTGCCGAGCGCCTCGAACTCGGCCCGCGCCCACTGCCCGGCCAACAACTGCCTGCCGAACGCCGTGCGCGACGCCATCGCACGGGTCTCCCGGGAGTGCCGCACCCGGCGGCCCTCGGTGTAGCCGGCGTCGCGGTGGAACATCCGGTGCTCCGCGGTGCGGTACCGCCTGGCGGCGAGCAGCACCTGCTCGCCGGTGTCCGGGACGCCGCGCTCGAGCAGGTGGACGTCCGCCTCCTTGCCCGTCTTGAGCACGCCGAGATCGGTGTCGACGGCGGCGTGCGCGGTGATCACCCAGGCCGGCTCCCGCACGGGGCGCCGGCGTCGCCACCGAATTACGCGGGGAGGACCAGGTCCAGGTGGGTCTCGCCGGTGCGCTCGACCGCGTGCCCTGCCCGGCGGGCGAGGCGGGCCACCGCGGACGCGTCCACCGGCTCGGCGCGGGTGGACGCGAGGAGCCGGGCCAGGCCGCCCTTGTGGGACTTGTTGTGGTGGCTGACGACGCTGCGCGAACCGTCCGCGCGCTCCGCCAGGACGTTCACCGTGACGGCGCCGGGGACGCGGGCGAGCGTCGCGTACGAGCCGGACCGCAGGTCGACGACGAGCTGTTCGGCCGCGATCGCGGCGAGCACCGGTTCGAGCACGGGCTTCCAGCGGGCGGCCAGCGTCGAGCTCCCGGGCAGTGACGAGCCCGCCGACAGCCGGTAGGCGGGTACCGGGTCGTCCGCCCGCAGCAGGCCGAACAGCGCGGAGCCGACGGCGAGCCGCTCCCGCGCCCGGCCCGCCGACGCGCCCCGCAGCGACGTGACGTCCAGGGCGTCGTAGAGCACGCCGGTGTAGCGGGTGATCGCCGGCATGGTCGGCGACGTCCACAGCTCGGCGTTGCGGGCGATCTCGTCGTCCTGCCGGGCGGAGAGGCCGAGCGCGGCGCGGCTGGCCTCGACGTCCGCGGCGAGGGCCACCACCTCGTCGACCAGCTCCTTGCGCACCGCGTCCAGCTCGGGACACGACAGCGCCGCGAGGTCGAGCGGCGGGCCGTCGCGGTTGGTCCGCTTGGTCTCCGAGGGCGGAAGCAGAACGAGCACGCGGCCACGCTAGCCAGGCCCGGCGGCGGGGCCGCCGCCCGGTCAGGTGGCGCTGTTGTGCCACGTGTGACGGCACCGTTACGGTCGCAGCGTGATTCGTCTCGTGACCCGTCGACACGTCGACCTCATGCGCGTCACGAGCGCGTCCTGTCGTTCCGGCCGCTGACCTCGCGCTCGAACATCCGCCCGGCGCCCGCGCCGCTCGCGCCCAGCGATCCCATCCCGGCCGGCCCGTACCGGGCCGCCTCCCGCTCAGGAGAGCAGCATGACCGAGACAGACCCCACCGCAGCCTGGTCCTTCGAGACCAAGCAGGTCCACGCGGGCGCCACGTCCGACCCGACGACCGGTGCCCGGGCGACCCCGATCTACCAGACCACGTCGTACACCTTCCGGGACACCGAGCACGCGGCGAACCTCTTCGGCCTCGCCGAGCTCGGCAACATCTACACCCGGATCATGAACCCGACCCAGGACGTCCTGGAGCAGCGCGTCGCCGCGCTCGAGGGCGGGATCGGGGCGGTGGCCGTCGCCTCCGGGCAGGCGGCGCAGACGCTGGCGATCCTGAACCTCGCCGAGTCGGGTGACCACTTCGTCTCCAGCGCCTCCCTCTACGGCGGCACGTACAACCTGTTCCACTACACGCTGCCGAAGATGGGCATCGACGTCACGTTCGTCGACGACCCCGACAACCTCGACGAGTGGCGCGCCGCGGTGCGGCCGAACACCAAGCTGTTCTACGCCGAGACGATCGGCAACCCGCGCAGCAACGTCCTCGACATCGCCCCGATCGCGGACCTCGCCCACGAGAACGGCGTGCCGCTGGTCGTGGACAACACCGTCCCGACGCCCTACCTGATCCGTCCGTTCGAGCACGGCGCGGACATCGTGGTGCACTCGGCCACCAAGTTCCTCGGCGGCCACGGCACCAGCATCGGCGGCGTCGTCGTGGACTCCGGCAACTTCGACTGGGGCGCGCAGGCCGCGAAGTACCCGGGTCTGACCACGCCGGACCCGAGCTACCACGGCCTCAACTACTGGGAGGCGCTCGGCCCGCAGGCGTTCCTGATCAAGTTCCGGGTGCAGCTGCTGCGCGACCTCGGCCCGGCGATCGCCCCGTTCAACAGCTTCCTGCTGATCCAGGGCATCGAGACACTGTCCCTGCGCATCGAGCGGCACGTGCAGAACGCGCTGGCCGTCGCCGAGTGGCTGGAGGCCCGGGACGAGGTGGAGAAGGTCTACTACGCCGCCCTCCCGTCCAGCCCGTGGCACGCGCTGCAGCAGAAGTACTCGCCCAAGGGCGCCGGCGCGATCGTCGCGTTCGACATCCGCGGCGGCGTCGAGGCCGGCCGGAGGTTCGTGGACGCGCTGGAGCTGCACAGCCACCTCGCCAACATCGGCGACGTGCGCAGCCTGGTGATCCACCCGGCGAGCACCACGCACAGCCAGCTCTCCGGCGAGGAGCAGCTGGCGACGGGCGTTGGCCCGGGCCTCATCCGGCTCTCGGTCGGCCTCGAGGGCGTCGAGGACATCAAGGCGGACCTCGACGCGGGATTCCGGGCGGCCAAGGGCGCGTGAGCACGGACATCACCACCTCGGCGGACCCGGCCGTCCGCCCTCCCGCCAGCGGTGCCTGGCGGGAGGGGGACGACCCGGGCCGCCGGCTCTTCCTCGACCTCGAAGGCCCGCTGCGCCTGGAGGCCGGGGGCGAGCTGCCGCAGGTCCGGCTGGCGTACGAGACGTGGGGCGACCTCCGGGTCGACGCCGCGGGCCGCAGCAACGCGGTGCTGGTCCTGCACGCGCTCACCGGCGACAGCCACGTCGCCGGCCCCCTCGGCCCGGGCCACAAGAGCCCGGGCTGGTGGGACGCCCTGATCGGGCCGGGCCGCGCGCTCGACACGGACCGCTGGTTCGTGGTCGCGCCGAACGTCGTCGGCGGCTGCCAGGGCACGACCGGCCCCGCCTCGACCGGCCCGGACGGGCGGACGTGGGGTGGCCGGTTCCCTTTCGTCACCGCGCGGGACTCCGTGCGCGCCGAGACCGTGCTGGCCGACGCCCTCGGGGTGGATCGGTGGGCGCTCGTCGTCGGCGGCTCGATGGGCGGCATGCGGGCGCTCGAGTGGGCCGCCACGGAGCCGGAGCGGGTGGAGCGGCTGCTCCTGCTCGC
This sequence comes from Pseudonocardia sp., assembly GCF_025465255.1. Lineage (GTDB taxonomy): Bacteria > Actinomycetota > Actinomycetes > Mycobacteriales > Pseudonocardiaceae > Pseudonocardia. Next base: position 13,106 of record NZ_JAODNI010000244.1, on the reverse strand, counting down.
CTCCCCGGCCGCCGCGTCGGCGGACCAGATCGCCTGGGCCGCACCGCAGCTCGCCGCGATCCGCGCGGACCCGGGCTGGCGGGGCGGCGACTACCACGACCTGCCCGACGGCGCGGGGCCGCACGCGGGCCTCGGCGTCGCCCGGCGGATCGCGCACCTGAGCTACCGCAGCGGCTACGAGCTGGGCACCCGGTTCGGCCGGGACCCCCAGGACGGCGAGGACCCGCTGCACGGCGGCCGCTACGCCGTCGAGTCCTACCTGGACCACCACGCCGAGAAGCTGGTCCGCCGCTTCGACGCGGCGTCGTACGTGCGGCTCACGGAACTGATGAACGCCCACGACGTGGGCCGTGGCCGAGGCGGCGTCGCGGCCGGGCTCGCCCGGGTGACGGCGCGGACGATCGTGGGCGGGGTCAGCTCGGACCGGATCTACCCGCTGGAGCAGCAGGCGGAGCTGGCCGCGGGCATCCCGAACGCCGCCGAGCTGCGCGTGATCGACTCCCCGTACGGCCACGACGGCTTCCTGATCGAGACGGGCGCGGTGGCGGCGATGGTGGCGGAGCTCCTGAAGGACTGAGCGGCTACCGGATCCGTTCTCCGTAGACCTTCTCCACGGCCATCGCCATCAGCACCCGACGCTCCGCGACCATGACGGCGCGGTACTCGTCCCAGTCCGGGTGCTCGCCCGCGGCGTTGCGGTAGTAGTCGACCAGCGCCTGCACCTCGGGGGAGTCCGGATCGGTGCTCGGGCCGGTCAGGGTGGCGGTGCCCTCGGCGGTGGCCCACGCCCAGCCGTCCGGGCTGGTGACCTCGATGCTCGCCCGCGGGTCCCGCCGCAGGTTCGCGGTCTTGGCGCGACCCTCGGTCATGGAGACGTAGACGATCCCGGCCTCGCGGTCGTAGAACGGGGTGACCGGGGAGAGCTGTGGGCGGCCGTCGGACTTGATGGTGGCGAGGACGCCGAGGCGCGCCTCGGCGATCAGTGCATGCAGGTCGATCCCTGTGGCGGCGGTCATACCGGTCCCAACCGGGGCGCGGCGCGACCGTATTCCACCAACCGGGATGAAGCGGTCCGAGGGCGCGTGGCTACCCTTCTCCGGGTGTTGACCAGGATGTCGTCGCTGTTCCTCCGCACCCTCCGCGAGGACCCGGCCGACGCGGAGGTGCCCAGCCACAAGCTGTTGGTCCGCGCCGGCTACGTCCGCCGTGTCGCCCCGGGTGTCTACTCCTGGCTGCCGCTCGGGCTGAAGGTGCTCCGCCGCGTCGAGCAGATCGTGCGCGAGGAGATGGACGCGATGGGCGCCCAGGAGATCCAGCTCCCCGCGCTGCTGCCCCGCGAGCCCTACGAGGCGACCGGCCGCTGGACCGAGTACGGGCCGAGCCTGTTCCGGTTGAAGGACCGCAAGGGCAACGACTACCTGTTGGGCCCGACCCACGAGGAGCTGTTCACGCAGGTCGTGAAGGGCGAGTACTCCTCGTACAAGGACTACCCGGTCACGCTGTACCAGATCCAGAACAAGTACCGGGACGAGGAGCGGCCCCGCGCCGGCATCCTGCGCGGCCGCGAGTTCCGGATGAAGGACTCGTACTCGTTCGACCTCACGGACGAGGGGCTGGCCGAGTCCTACACCCGGCACCGCGACGCCTACATCCGCATCTTCGACCGGCTCGCCCTGGACTACGTGATCGTCTCGGCCATGTCGGGGGCGATGGGCGGCTCGGCGTCCGAGGAGTTCCTGGCGATCACCGAGACCGGTGAGGACACGTTCGTCCGCGGGCCCGGCGGCTACGCCGCGAACGTCGAGGCCGTCACGACGCCCGCGCCGCCCGCGCAGCCGGTCGAGGACAAGCCCGCGGCGCAGGTGCACCACACGCCCAACACCCCGACGATCGAGGCCCTGGTGACGTTCCTGAACGGTGCGGGCCTCGGCCGGGAGTTCACCGCCGCGGACACGTTGAAGAACGTGCTGCTCAAGATCCGCCGGCCGGGTGCCGTGGACTGGGAGCTGCTCGGCGTCGGAGTCCCCGGGGACCGCGAGGTCGACCTCAAGCGCGTCGAGGCCGTGGTGCACCCCGCCGAGGTCGCGCTGCTCGACGAGGCGGACTTCGCGCGGAACGCCTTCCTGGTCAAGGGCTACATCGGGCCGGGCGCGCTCGCGGCCAACGGCGTCCGGTACCTGGTCGACCCGCGGATCGTCACGGGGACGGCGTGGGTGACGGGAGCAGACAAGGCGGACCACCACGTCGTCGACCTCGTCGCGGGGCGGGACTTCGCCCCGGACGGCACGATCGAGGCCGCCGAGGTGCGCGCCGGCGACCCGTCGCCGGACGGCCAGGGCGTGCTCGAGGCGGCCCGCGGCATCGAGATCGGGCACATCTTCCAGCTCGGCCGCAAGTTCGCGGACGCGTTCGGGCTCGACGCGCTGGGCCCGGACTCGAAGCCCGTCCGCATCACGATGGGCTCCTACGGCATCGGCGTCTCCCGGCTCGTCGCCGCGGTCGCGGAGCAGAGCCACGACGACTCCGGGCTGATCTGGCCCCGCTCGGTCACCCCGTTCGACGTACACGTGGTCGTCGCGGGGAAGAACGCGGAGCTGATCGAGGGCGGCGAGGTCCTGGCCCGCGAGCTGGAGGCCGCTGGCCTGTCCGTGATCCTGGACGACCGCAAGGCGTCGCCGGGCGTGAAGTTCGCCGACGCGGAGCTGATCGGCGTCCCCACGATCGTCGTCGTGGGCCGGGGCCTGGCGAACGGTGTCATCGAACTCAAGGACCGCCGCAGCGGCGAGCGGATCGAGATCCCGCGCGAGGGCGCCGCGGAGCACCTCGTGGGCGTCGTCCGCGGCTGACGCCACTGTGCGCGGAAATCGTCGCCAGGGCGACGGTTTCCGCGAGCAGCAGGAGCGGCAGCAGCTGGGCCGCCGTGACGGCGCTCGTCGACCACCACGGCCGAGGGCGTCCCGCTGACGATCACGCTCACGGTCACCGACGGGGCCGCCCCGCTGGCCGGGGCGGCCGTCTACCTCTGGCACTGCGATTCGACGCGGGCTACACGGCCACCCTCGCGGTCGGGGTGTGACGCACCCGATCCGGCACTAGTTAGGTAAGCCTTCCTTCAACTCGGTACGGTCGGACGTGATCGGACGAGGGAAGGAATCGGCATGGTGCGGACGCTGCGGGTGGCGGTGATCGGGGCGGGCCCGGCCGGGATCTACGCCACGGACACCCTGATGAAGTCCGGGACGCCCTGCACGGTGGATGTGTTCGACCGGCTGCCCGCCCCGTTCGGCCTGATCCGCTACGGCGTGGCGCCGGACCACCCGCGCATCAAGCAGATCGTCCACGCGCTGCACCGGGTGCTGGACCGGCCCGGCGTGCGGCTGTTCGGCAACGTCGCCTACGGGCGCGACGTGACGCTCGCCGACGTCCGCGCGCTCTACGACGCGGTGATCGTCGCGACCGGCTGCGAGAAGGACCGGGGCCTGGACATCCCCGGCGTCGACCTGCCCGGGAGCCACGGCGCGGCCGAGTTCGTGCAGTGGTTCGACGGGCACCCCGACGCCCCGCGGGACTGGCGCCTCGACGCCGAGCAGGTCGCGGTGATCGGCGCCGGGAACGTCGCGCTGGACGTCGCGCGGGTGCTGGCTAAGTCCGCCGGGGACATGCTGACCACCGAGATCCCGGACAACGTCCACCGTGGCCTCGCCACGAACCGCGCCACCGACGTCCACCTGTTCGCCCGCCGCGGCCTGGCCCAGGCGAAGTTCACGCCGATGGAGCTGCGCGAGCTCGACCACGTGCCGGGCGTCGAGCTCGTCGTGGATCCGGAGGACGTCGAGCTCGACGAGGGCTCGGTGGCGGCGCTGCGGGAGAGCCGGCAGCAGCAGATGGTGGTCCGGACGGTGCAGGACTGGGCACTGCGCGACCGCCGGCCGGCCTCGGACCCGGCCCGGGCCCGCCTGCACCTGCACTTCCTGCGGGCGCCCGTCGCCGTGCTCGGGGACGGCAGGGTGACCGGCCTGCGCACCGAGCGGACGGAGCTCACCGGGACCGGGTCGGTGCGCGGCACCGGCGAGTTCACCGACTTCCCGGTCCAGGCCGTCTACCGGGCCGTCGGCTACCTCGGTTCGCCTCTCCCCGAGCTGCCGTTCGACCACGCGGCCGGGGTGGTCCCGCACGACGCGGGGCGGGTCCTGGACCTCGACGGGCAGCAGGTCCCGGGCGTCTACGCGGTGGGCTGGATCAAGCGCGGGCCGGTCGGGCTGATCGGGCACACCAAGGGCTGCGCCCTCGAGACCGTCGGCAGCCTGCTGGAGGATCTGGATGCGCTCCCGCCGGCCCCGGTGCCGGACCCGTCCGCGATCGTCGAGCTGCTCACCGAGCGCGGCGTCGAGTACACGACCTGGGACGGCTGGCTGCGGCTGGACAAGCACGAGCGCGGCCTGGGCGAGGACCGGGGCCGCGAGCGGATCAAGGTCGTCCCGCGCGAGGAGATGGTGGCCGTCGCCCGCGGCTGACACCCCGCACGAGGAGGCGTCAGCGGCCGGCCACCGTGAAGTCGTTGCCCTGCCACCAGCGGTAGAGGGTGGAGGTGTCGCCGTCGTCGCGGCGGAGGTAGCCGAACGCGAGTGCCTCGTTGTCCGTCCAGAACAGGTAGGCGGCGCCCGTCGCGGCGTCCTTGTAGCAGCCGACGCGCCCGCCGAGCTTCTCGTTGCGCGTGTACGTCGTGGCCTGCGAGCCGCCGTCGCGGCACACCGTGAGCTCGCCCTTCTCCACGGTCGGGACCTTCGCCGCCGTCGCGGCCGCGGTGAACCCGCCGTCGAGGGCGCTCTGCTGGGAGTAGCGGCTGAACGTCGCGCCGTTCGGGCCGTCGCTCGGGCCGTTCTCGCAGGCCAGGTACGCCGTCGCGCCGATGTTGCGGGCGGCCGGGTCGTCCGCGCCGCAGGTCGTGGCCGTGAAGCCGACGGGCAGGTCCGCGATCAACTGGTCCGTCGACGGTCCGGGGTCCCCGGTCGCCGGAGGCACGCTCGCGACGGTCTGCGGGACGACCGGCGGCCGGGTCGTGCTGGTGCTCGGCGTCTCCCTGCCACCTCCGCTCCCGCTCAGCGCGTAGGCGGCCGCGCCGGCGCCTCCGAACACGACGAGGGCCGCGACCACCGCCGCGATCGTCCTGCCGCGCTTCCCCTTCCTCCCGGGCGGAGGACCCGTCGGCGGGACGGGCGCGTAGCCCGGGCCCGCGGGCGGCGCACCCGGGTTCGGCCCGTTCGCCCGGCCCTGCTGCGCCCTCGGGTATCCGGATCCGTAGCCGGGGTCGCCGAACCCGGCGGGGACGCCGACGAACGTCTCCGGGCCGGTCCGGGGCATGGGCGCCCCGGTCCCGAAGGTCGACGTCCTGGCGTCGCCGGTGGTGTCGGGCGGCGCAGCGCCCGGCACCGCCTGCGAGCCGACGGCCGCCCGGGCCGCGGCGGCGAGCGCGCCGGCCGTCGGGTAGCGGTCGTCCGGGTTCTTCGCCATGCCGCGGGCGATCACCTGGTCCAGCGCGGTCGGCACGTCCGGCCGGGTGCTCGAGGCGGGCGGCGGCTCCACGGTGAGATGGGCGTGCATGAGGGTCGCCAGGTCCCCGTCGAAGGGCTGGCGGCCGGTGAGGGACTGGTACAGGACGCAGGCCAGCGCGTACACGTCGACCCGGCGGTCCGCGGTGGTCCCGCGGAAGCGCTCGGGCGCGAGATAGGCGAGCGAGCCGGGCACCGTGCCGGTGCGCGTCAGGGTGGACTCGTCCTCCGCGGTGTCGGAGACGGAGCTGGCGATCCCGAAGTCGAAGAGGTAGGCGAAGACCGCGCCCGGGTCCACCTCGTCGCCCGACACGCCCGCCAGCAGGATGTTCGACGGTTTGACGTCCCGGTGCACCATCCCCTCGGCGTGCGCGGCGTCGAGCGCGCTCGCGACCTGGGAGATGACCGCCACGGCCGCGGCGGGGGAGAGCGGGCCGTGGTCGCGCAGCCAGGAGCCGAGGTCCGCGCCCTCGACGAGGCGCATGTCGAGGTAGAGCCGGCCGTCGATCTCACCGAAGCGGTGTATCGGGACGATGTGCGGTTCGCGGAGCTTCGCGGCGGCCCGGCACTCGCGGCGGAACCGTTCGAGGTACTCGGCGTCCGACGCGAGGTGGGGCGGCAGCACCTTCAGCGCGACCTCGCGGTCCGTCTCGGTGTCGAAGGCCCGGTAGACCTCGCCCATCCCGCCGCGACCGAGCAGCTCCTCGATCGTGTACGGGCCGAACGTCGTGCCCTGCACCCTGTCCCCGTCTCCCCCGTAAATCGCCACACCCGGCCGCCCACGGTAGCCGCGCGGCCCGGCCGGGCACAGGACCCGAGATCGGACCGTCATCTCGCCCCGACCTGAGGATCTTCAGAACCCGGCGGCCCGCGTCAGCATGTGATCACCCGGGCAGCGCCGCGCTGGCGGCGATCAGGTCCATCTCCTCCCGCGGCGGCAGGGGCGGGGTCGCCGGGCCGCCCGCGGTGTCCACGCCGGAGGTGAGCAGCGCGGTCCCGGCCTGCCCGCCGGCCGTCGTGGGGACGGCGAGGACGAGGACGAGACCCTCGGTCCCGAGGCAGCCGTCGTCGGACGGGGGCGTGGCGCGCACCTCCACCAGGCTCCCGGTGGTCTCGGCATCACCGGGGCCGGGCACCTGCACCGGCGTCGTCGAGACGACCGTGACCGTCGGCTCCCGGCCGGACGTCCCGGTGTAGGACTGCGTGGCGATCCGGGTCGCGAACTGCGTGGCGAGCTGGGCGGGGTCGCCGCGGTCGGAGACAAGCGCGCTGGACGCGGAGCCGCGGATGTACCCGTCGCCGCGGCAGGTGTAGGACGGGGCGTCCGCGCGACCCTCGAACCCGACCCCGAGCGCGAACGGTCCGCCGGCCGGGTCGGCTGTCCAGCCCTGGGGCACGGAGTAGGTCAGGAACGGGGTGGTGATCGGCTGGTACGACGCCGGGATCGCCGGGCGGTAGCTGCCGAGGTTGCCCCGGACGAGCACGATGCCCGCCGCGACGACGGCCCCCACGACGACGAGCGCGAAGGCCACGAGCGCGAGCGCGCGGCCCCGGCGCTTCGGCGGGGGTGCGGTGAGGCCCGCGGGAGCGTCCCGGGGGTCGCGCGGCCCCGCAGCGGCCCACTGCGGACCGGGTGGGGCCCAGGGTTGCCCCGGCCCGGGCGGGGAACCGGGCCCGGCCCACTGCTGCCCTGGGTACTGCGGGGCGGACACCTGCTGCTCCGGTGCCCGGCCTGCCCACGGCGGGCCGGGCGATCCCGGGTCGGGCGATTGCAGACCGGCCGGGGGAGCGCTCCAGGGCCGGCTGCCCCACTGCGCCGGCGGACCCCACTGCTGCTGCCCCGGGTCCGCCTGCGGACCACCCCACGGTGCCGACGGGTACGGGTCGCCGACCCAGGTCTCGTCCGCCCGCGGCGCGGCGGGCTGCCCGACGTGGCCGGGCGCGGCCGGGTACCGCTGTCCGGGGTACCGGGGGACGGAGCCGCCGGGGTCGGCGTCCCGGTCCTCGGTCCGGTCGGCCGAGGTGGGCTCGGGGGACACGCGCCCGTTCTCGCGTGGTTCCTGCGGGCTCGAGTCGTCGTCCGGGGCCCCGGGAGTGCTCACGAGCGGAGACTATCGCGGAGGGGGCGGATCGATCGGCCGATCGAGGGAGGTCGTCGGGCCGGCTGCCGGTGGCCGGCGGTACTCGCCGACGCCGGAGGACGCGCGGGTCCTAGCCCTGCAGGAACGACAGCCGGACGCTCCGCACCGAGTTGTCGACGTTCGTGTCCACCAGGCACACGGACTGCCACGTCCCCAGCGCGAGCTTCCCGCCCAGCACCGGCACGCTCGTCGACGGCGGGATGAACGCGGGCAGGACGTGGTCCCGGCCGTGGCCGGGGCTGCCGTGCCGGTGCCTCCAGCGGTCGTCGGCCGGGAGGAGGTCCTTGAGCGCGGCGAGCAGGTCCGTGTCGCTCCCCGCGCCCGTCTCGATCACCGCGATGCCGGCGGTCGCGTGCGGGACCCAGACGTTGAGCAGGCCGTCACCGCCCCCGGCGCCGCGCAGGAAGTCGTCGATCGGGGAGGTCAGGTCGACGACCCGCTCCTCGCCCCCGGTCCGGATCTCGATCAGCTCGCTGTGCACCCCCGGAGCCTAGGCTGACCCCGTGCGCGAGGCCTTCGGCGAACGGTTCGACGTCCCTGCCAGCTATCTGAACACCGCGAGCGTCGGGGTTCCACCCGCGCCGGTCGCGGATGCCATGGAACGGGCGGTGCGGGAATGGCGGACCGGGTCCGCCACGGCGCCGAGCTACGACGACCCCACGGACCGCGCCCGCGCGGCGTGGGCCCGGCTCGTCGGCGTCCCGGCGGACCGGGTCGCGATCGGCGCCGCCGTGTCCCCGCTGGTGGGGTTGGTCGCGGCGGCGGCGCCGGACGGCACCCGGGTGGGCGTCTGCGAGGGCGAGTTCACGAGCGTCAGCTATCCCTTCGCCGTGCAGGGCCGCGGCGTCACCGTCACCGAGGTCCCCCTCGACGAGCTGGGCGCGCGGGCCGCGGAGTTCGACGTCGTCGCGACGAGCGTCGTCCAGTCCCTCGACGGCCGGCTCGCCGACCTCGACGCCCTGGAGCGGGCCCGCGGCCGCGGCACCAGGGTGGTCCTGGACGTCACCCAGTCCGGGTGGCTGCCGACGCGGCTGGACTGGGCGGACGTCGTCGTCGGCGCGGGCTACAAGTGGCTGATGTCCCCGCGCGGGACGGCGTGGATGGCCGTCCACCCGTCCCTGGAACTCACCCCGCACGCGGCGGGCTGGTACGCGGCCGCGGACCGGTGGGGCAGCACGTCCGGGCTGCCGCCGCGGCTCGCGCCGGACGCCCGGGCGCTGGACACGTCACCGGCCTGGATGTGCCAGGCCGGGGCCGCCGTCGCGCTGGAGTGGGTCGCCGGGCTGGACCTCGAGCTCGTCGCGAAGCACTGCACCGGGCTCGCCGACGCGTTCCGGGCCGGGCTGGGCCTGGAGCCTGCGGGCTCGGCGATCACGCACGTGCGCGTGCCCGGGGCGGCCGAGCGGCTCGCCGCCGCCGGGATCACCGCGACCGACCGCGGCGGCGGGGCCCGGCTGTCCTTCCACCTCTACAACGACATGTCCGACGTCGAACGGGCCCTGGCGGCGCTCAGCGGGTGACGGGCGCTCAGCGGGTGACGCCGGGGAACGGCGGGATCACCGGCGTGGTGCCCGTCGCGATCCGCCAGCGGGCACTCCGCGTGGTGCCCTCGACCAACGACTTCAGGCCCGCCGCCCGCAGTTGCGGCTCCTCGGTGTGCTCGAGGACCGAGCGCCAGGCCGCCATCGCGTCGTCCTCCGCGGCGACGGCGAGACGGCCCGCGCTGAGCGCGTCGGTCACCGGCTGCGGGCTCGTGTAGGCGGGCTGCGCGGAGACCGGGCGGGCGCCGAGCTCGGTGAGGGTCTGCTCGATCTGCGAGCGCAGCGTCCGGTGCGCCTCGATGTCGTCGCGGGCCTGGGCCGCCTGGTCCGACGGGACGAACGCGAGGACCAGCGTGTAGGACCACAGCGCCGCGTGCTCGGCGGAGAGCGCGCCCTGCAGCGCGGTGATCGCCTCGTCGCTGATGGGGGACTCCTGCTGCCGGGGGGCGCTCACGTCAGCACCGCCGCGTACGTCGTGCAGCAGGCGGTGATCGCCGCGACGAGCCCCACCCGCTCGACCGCGATGCCGCCGACGAGCCCCTGCGCCTCCCGGGCCGCGTCCTCGATCGCGGTCCGGACGGCGGGGAGGTCGGCGGTCCGTGGCGCGGTCGGCGGCGCGGTGGAGGGGCGGGCCTGCGGGTCGAGCCGCTGGATCTCGCGGTCGAGCGCCGAGGCGTGGTCCGTTCGGGCGGAGCGCAGCGGGTCGAGCCGCTCGGTCAGCTCGGGGTCCGCCGCGATCGCGGCGGCGATCACGGCCGTGTCCGCGCGGGCCCGTCGGGCGAGCGCGATCAGCGGGTCCGGGCCGTCGGATCCGGTGCCCGTGGTGGTGCAGGCGACCAGTGCGGGGGAGACCGTCACCGCCGCCGCACCCGCCGCCGCGAGCGCGAACAGCCTTCGTCGGCTCAGCGTCGGACGGGGGACGTTCACGGACCGGCATCCTGCCAGGCGGCCGATCACGGGCCGCCACCCGCGCGGGCGACGGGGCCCGGGGTGTGGCGCGATACCCTGGACGGCCCGTCCGGCCCGACGCGTCTCGGTCTCCGATCGTCTCGGCCCTGATCGTCCGGCCTGACGGGAGCAGGGGTGCCGGCATGCCGGTGCCGACCGTGACGGCGACGACAGAGCGCGACCCGCCGAGGAACCGACCGCGAGGAGCGACCGCGATGCCCAGTCCAGGCCCCGAGCAGCTCACCGAGCTGCTGCGCGGTGTGCTGGAGCCCGTCGTTGCCGGCGCAGGCTACGAGCTCGACGAGCTCGACGTGCGTTCGGCGGGCCGGCGGCACACCGTCAAGGTCGTCGTGGACGTTCCGGAGCACGGCAAGGACGGGTCGGACGCCGTGGGTCTGGACGCCATCGCGGAGGTGAGCCGCACCGTCGCCGCCGAGCTCGACGGACACGAGCACCTGATCGAGGGCTCCTACACGCTCGAGGTCACCTCGCCCGGTGTCGACCGCCCGCTCACCCGTCCGCTGCACTGGCGGCGGGCGAGGCTGCGGCTGGTCCGCGTCACCCTCGCCGGTGGCGGCACCCAGGACGTCCGCGTCGGCGAGGCGGGCCCGGACTCCGTCACCGTCGTCGACGCGGGCGCGAAGAAGCCCGAACGCCGCACGCTGCGCTACGCCGACGTCGCGAACGCCGTCGTGCAGGTCGAGTTCCGCCCGCCGCCCGCGGCCGAGACCACCCTGCTGGCGCCCCCTTCCGACACCGACGACGGCGTGGCCGAGCACGACCCCCAGGAGCTCTCATGAACGTCGACATCGCCGCGCTCCGCGCGATCGAGCGCGACAAGGACATCCCGTTCGACATGGTCATCGAGGCCATCGAGACGGCGCTGATCACCGCCTACCGGCACACCGACGGCCACCAGCCGCACGCACGCGTCGACATCGACCGCAAGTCGGGCCTCGTCCGCGTCATGGCCCAGGAGATGGCCGAGGACGGCTCCGTGGCCCAGGAGTGGGACGACACCCCCGAGGGCTTCGGCCGCATCGCGGCCACCACGGCCCGCCAGGTGATCGTGCAGCGGCTGCGGGACGCCGAGCACGAGCGCACCTACGGCGAGTACTCCACCAAGGAGGGCGAGATCGTCGCCGGGGTGATCTCGCGCGACGCCCGCGCGAACGCCCGCGGAGTGGTCGTCGTGGCCCTGGGACAGACCGAGGGCGTGCTGCCGCAGGCCGAGCAGGTCCCCGGGGAGAAGTACGTGCACGGCGAGCGCATCCGCTGCTACGTGGTGGGCGTGACGCGCGGAATGCGCGGTACCCAGATCACGTTGTCACGGACACACCCCAACCTCGTGCGCAAGCTGTTCGCGCTCGAGGTACCGGAGCTCGTCGACGGCTCGGTGGAGATCATGTCGATCGCCCGCGAGGCCGGCCACCGGTCCAAGATCGCGGTCCGCTCGACCGTGCCCGGGGTCAACCCCAAGGGCGCCTGCATCGGGCCGATGGGCCAGCGGGTGCGCAACGTGATGAGCGAGCTCGCTGGGGAGAAGATCGACATCATCGACTGGGACGAGGACCCGGCGACGTTCGTCGGGAACGCGCTCTCGCCGTCGAAGGTGGTGTCCGTCACCGTGGTCGACGCCAAGACCCGCACCGCCCGCGTCGTCGTCCCGGACTTCCAGCTCTCCCTCGCCATCGGCAAGGAGGGGCAGAACGCCCGGCTCGCGGCCCGGCTGACCGGCTGGCGGATCGACATCCGCAGTGATGCCGACCCGCGCAACGCCGCCCTGACCGCGGACGGCGAGGAGGTCGACGCCGACGTCGAGCCGGACGCCGACGTGGCGGAGATCGCGCGGCCGTCGGGGACGGAGTCGGTCGGCTGACCCGCGACGCGCTACACTCAGGTCCGGCCCGTCACCAGGGGTCGGTTCCCGTACGTTCCGGTTCGGATCCCGTCCGTACCTGTGTGGGATGCCGCTCCCGGGAGCTGGCCACCGGTCTGTTGCGAGTCGTCGCGGTGAACGGGGCCCTGGTCCCGGACCCGCGGGGAAGACTCCCCGGCCGAGGTGCCTGGCTGCACCCCGTGCCGGAGTGTCTGGACCGTGCGGAGCGGAGATCGGCCTTCCCGAGGGCGTTGCGCGTCCCCGGGCGGCTGGACACCGCCCCGCTACGGAGGTTCCTGCAGGAACGCGCTGCGGGGAACGACGGCACGGGATCGGAAACGGCACGAGGGGTTCGGGAAGCGCCCGGGCCCGTCATTCACGGAAGCAAGGTCGACCCGTCATGAGCCAGTCGTGAAGATCGCACCATGAACGTGCATCGACTTTAGGTTCGAGGTCGAGCGGGAGTTGCCGCCGGCCTCTTCGAGTACAAGGAGAGCAGTGGCAGGCAAGGCCCGCGTTCACGAGCTTGCGAAAGAGCTCGGACTCAGCAGTAAGCAGGTCCTCAGCAAGCTGCAGGACCTCGGGGAGTACGTGAAGTCCCCCTCCTCCACCGTCGAGGCCCCCGTCGCGCGCAAGTTGCGTGACTCGGTCTCCGGCGGTGGTAACGGCAGCGCCGGCAACGGTGGCGGCGACGGTAACCGTCGTGCCCCCGGCGGCGCGCGCCCCGGCCCCCGTCCCTCGGGTGGCTCGACCCCCGGTCCCTCGGCCGTCCCCGGTCCGCCGCGTTCAGGCGGCATCCCCGGACCGTCCGCGGTGCCCGGACCCGGACCGCGTCCCGGCCCCCGGCCGCCCGCGGCCCCCTCGGCTCCTCCGGCACCGGCGGCTCCCGCCGCTCCGGCGGCCTCGTCCGCTCCGGCGGCCTCGTCCGCTCCGGCGGCGGCCCCGGCCGAGCGTCAGCAGCGGCCCGAGCAGCGGCCGGGCTCCGGCCCGCGCCCGGGTGCGCCCGGACCCCGTCCGGGTCCGCAGCCGGCGCGGCAGCAGCCCGTGG
>NZ_JAODNI010000192.1 GCF_025465255.1 Pseudonocardia sp. | reverse complement strand
GTCCTCCAGCTGAGCCACGTACATGGTCACCTCAGGCGCGACTGCGATCTGGTCGAACTCGGGCGTCTCCCATACGGCGAGCTGAGACTCCATTGATCCACCTCCTCTCTGCCAGATTCCGGCAGGTTCCCTCGCGGTACTACAGCGTTTCCGGGAGGGCGAAGACGACCAGGGCGCTGCCGTGGCCGGCCCCGAGCATGCCGGGCAGGAACCCCTCGGCCCACCCACCCCAACCGACCGGCACGGCGATGTACTGCCGTCCGTCGACGCTGTAGGACATCGGGCTGCTGTGGTGGCCACTGCCGCACTGGAACCGCCACAGGTGCTCCCCGGTGCGGGCATCGAGGGCGTTGAACTCCCCGGAGGGCTCACCGGCGAACACCAGGTCGCCACCCGTGGCCAGCGTCGACGCGCACATCGGGAGCTTGGTGCGCCAGCGCCACTTCTCCTCGCCGCCCGCGTCGAACGCGCTGACGGACCCGGTCATGTCCTCGAGGTCGACGTTGACGCCCGCGCCCCAGTACGGGATGGACTCCTTGAACTCCCGGCGCCGCCGGGTTGCCGTGGCCCCGACGTCCTGGACCGGGACGTAGAACAGCCCGGTCTTCGGGCTGTAGGACGCGTGGGTCCATTCCTTTGCGCCGGCCGGACCCGGGTAGAAGTGGACCGGCACGCCTTCCTCGTCGGGGTACACCTTGGCCGTAACCTGACCGTCCCGCGTGATCGCCCCCCAGGTGATTCGGTCCACGAAGGGGGTGATCTGGACCAGCTCGCCGTTCGTGCGGTCCACGACGAAGAAGTAGCCGTTCTTGTCGAAGTGCCCGAGCAGTTTGCGCCCGTCCGACTCGAAAAGGATGCACTCCGAAATGCTGTCGTAATCCCACACGTCGTGCGGGGTGCACTGGTAGTGCCAGCGAATCTGCCCGCTGTCGACGTCCACCGCGACGATGCTGTCGGTGAACAGGTTGTCGCCCTCGCGCACGGCTCCGTCGAAGTCGGGCGCCGGGTTGCCGGTGCCGATGTACAGCAGGTTGGTCTCCGGGTCGAAGGTCCCGGTGAGCCACGGGTTCGCGCCACCCCGTGCCCATGCCTCGCCGTCGGCGGGCCAGGTCTCGGAGCCGGGCTCCCCGGGCTTCGGCACCGTGTAGCAGCGCCAGACGTGCTCTCCGGTTTCCAGATCGAAGGCGTCCAGGTGGCCGCGCACCCCGAACTCCCCGCCGGAGCTTCCGACGATGACCATGTTCTTCACGATCAGCGGAGCGACCGTGGCGCTCTCCCCGGCCCGCACATCTCCGTTGGTCTTGTCCCAGACGCGCTTGCCGGTGGTGGCGTCGAGCGCGAGCAGGTGGGCGTTCGGGGTGACGACGAAGACCTTTCCCTTGGCCACGGCGACCCCGCGGTTCACGTTCCCGCAGCACAGCGACACGTCGAAGGGGGTCGCGTGCTTGTACCGCCAGATCTCCTTCCCGGTGCGGGCGTCGAGCGCCCATACCCAGCCGTCCCAGCCGGAGAGGAACATGATCCCGTTGACGACGATCGGGGCGGCCTCGAACGAATAGGTCGACGCGCCCGCGATCATGCCGGTCGTGCCGGCCTGGAAGATCCAGGCGGGGCCGATGCGCTTGACGTTCTCCGTATTGATCTGGTCCAGCGGGCTGTACCGCTGCCCGTCGTAGGCGCCGTAGTAGGTGAGCCAGTTCTCGGGCTCCGAGCGGGCGTCGAGAATGCGCTCGTAGGTGACGTCGCGGACCACCGGCGGCGCGGTCTCCCCTCCCGGGGACTTACCGCTCAGAGTTCCCTGGTCGACGGCCTCGCCCGCATCCACGTATTCAACGGTCATTGCCTACTCCTTTCTACGGCCGAGGCTGGTCGGGACGGTCGAGGCGAGCCTCCGGCGGAACGTCCCCCAGCACGACGATGGCCCCGGTCAGTCCCCGGCCTTCGTCGTTGCCTGTCGGCGAGCTGAACCAGTAGTAGCCCGGGCCGTCGAGGTTGAGGGTCGCCCTTCCTCGCGAATGGTTCACCAACCAGATGAATTTCCTGTCGCCATTGCTCGGCAAGAGCGCACAGTGCGTGTTCAGGTCATCGTTGATGAGCTCGAGCTCGATATCACCCCCATGGGGCATGACCACGATCGAGGGATCCCAGCTCAGCTCATCAGGCCGGATCCGGATTGTCGCCTCCATTCGGCCATCGGCTCTCTCCGTGGCCTGCCCAATGCTTCCGGTCCCCAGCACCCGACCCAGTGCCGCTTTGTTCTGCGTGTCCAACCCGATCTTGCTCAGCAGGTCGGCCCGCTCCTGTGCGGTCGTCATCGGGGCTTCACCTCCTCATCCCGAATCCCTGTATCTTTTTCCGCATCGGTATCCCTGTATCCTTTTCCGCATCGGTCGCGATCACGGTGGCACGTCGCGGCTGGTTGTACACCTTCCACTTGGCACAAGAAACGACCGGTTGACCAATCCCCCGATTCGCCACAGCGCAGCAGGCAGTAGCGAACTCGGACGCGTCGACCTGGAAGGTTGCTCACGAGCCCGCAGCCTCGCCGCTCATCAGCAGCGACCTGATACAACTGCTGGCTCATTCTTCGAGTTGACCTCGAAACTTTCCGGGTCGACCAAATCCGGCCGAGTGACGACCTTCGGGACGTACTCCCACTTCAACTCCCTTGTCTCAGTGTGATCACGTACACCTGGTTGTGATTGCGGCAGCATATATTGGCATGAGACAACGTCCCATCGAACCAATTGCGTGGCCCGATGCCTGATTACAAATCTGTAATCGGGCAGGACTCTACGCCGGATGAATCACGCCGACAAGGGTGAGCACCAATTCGGGCCAGCTTATGCCGTTCGTACGCCACAAGCTACCGTTCGTACCCGATACCCCGCCGTTACGAGGAACAAGACCGCACTACACCTGATCAACACCGGCTGACCGGTCACGACGCCTCTCCCGACATCTGACCGCCCGACAGAGGATCAGGCGAGGTCGTACCGATCAAGGTTCATGACCTTGTCCCACGCGGCCACGAAGTCGTGCGCGAACTTCTCCCGCGCGTCGTCGCTCGCGTAGACCTCCGCGAGTGCGCGCAGCTCGGAGTTCGAGCCGAAGACGAGGTCGACGCGGCTGCCGGTCCACGTGACCTCGCCGGTGGTGCGGTCGCGGCCCTCGAAGGTTTCCGCGGTCGCGCCGTCTCCCGACGTCGCCGCCCACTCCGTGCCCATGTCGAGCAGGTTCACGAAGAAGTCGTTGGTCAGTGACCCGGGTGCCGAGGTGAAGACGCCCAGCGGGGACTGCCCGGAGTTCGCGCCCAGCACGCGCAGGCCACCCACGAGGACGGTCATCTCGGGCGCGCTCAGGGTCAGCAGGCTCGCGTGGTCGAGCAGCAGGTGCTCCGACGGCAGCCGGTTACCCTTCCCCCGGTAGTTGCGGAACCCGTCCGCCGCCGGCTCCAGCGGTGCGAAGGACTCCGCATCGGTCTGCTCCTGCGACGCGTCCGTGCGCCCAGGGGTGAAGGGCACCTGCACGTCGTGGCCGGCGTCCCTGGCGGCCTGCTCGACGGCGGCGGCCCCGCCGAGCACGATGAGGTCGGCCAGCGACACCTTCTTGCCCCCGGTGTCGGAGCTGTTGAAGGACTCCTGGATCCCCTCCAGGGTGCGCAGCACCTGCGCCAGCGTGTCGGGATCGTTGACCTCCCAGCCCCGTTGCGGCTCGAGGCGGATCCGCGCGCCGTTCGCCCCGCCGCGCTTGTCGCTGTCGCGGAACGTCGAGGCCGACGCCCACGCGGTGGAGACGAGCTGGGAGACCGACAGCCCCGACGCGAGGATCAGGCTCTTGAACGCGGCGATGTCCTCCGCGCCGACGAGCTCGTGGTCCACGGCGGGGACCGGGTCCTGCCAGATCAGCCTCTCCTGGGGGACCAGCGGCCCGAGGTAGCGCTGGATCGGGCCCATGTCGAGGTGCGTCAGCTTGAACCAGACCCGGGCGAACGCGTCCGCCAGCTGGTCCGGGTTCTCCAGGAAGCGCCGCGAGATCGGCTCGT
>NZ_JAODNI010000168.1 GCF_025465255.1 Pseudonocardia sp. | reverse complement strand
CGTCGAGGGCCTGGAGAACGTCATCGTCATCGGCGCCTCCAACCGCGAGGACATGATCGACCCCGCGATCCTCCGGCCCGGCCGGCTGGACGTGAAGATCAAGATCGAGCGGCCGGACGCCGAGGCGGCGCAGGACATCTTCTCGAAGTACCTCACCGAGACGCTGCCCGTGCACGAGGACGACATGGCGGAGTTCGGCGGCAACCGCAAGGCCTGCATGGACGCGATGATCCAGCGGGTCGTCGAGCGGATGTACGACGAGTCCGAGGAGAACAGGTTCCTCGAGGTCACCTACGCCAACGGTGACAAGGAGACCCTGTACTTCAAGGACTTCAACTCCGGCGCGATGATCCAGAACATCGTCGACCGGGGGAAGAAGTCCGCGATCAAGTCGGTCCTGGAGACGGGGCAGGGCGGCCTGCGGGTCCAGCACCTGCTCACCGCCATCATCGACGAGTTCGCCGAGAACGAGGACCTGCCCAACACGACCAACCCGGACGACTGGGCACGGATCTCGGGCAAGAAGGGGGAGCGGATCGTCTACATCCGCACCCTGGTCACCGGCAAGAACGACGCCACCGGCCGCGCGATCGACACCGCGTCGAACACCGGCCAGTACCTGTAGGCACCCGCACCACCCCGGAAGGTCCCGCCGACACCGTCGGCGGGGCCTTCCGTCGTTCCGGAGACCCGGCGAGGGTGGCCGCCGGGACGCCCCTCCGTTTCGCCGTGTCGTCGCACCTACGCCGGGCGCAGCAGGTTCACGATCGCGAGCAGGCCGACCACGACGATGACCGCCCGCAGCACCGGTTGCGGGAGTCTGCGCCCGATCCTGGACCCGATCAGGCCACCCACGGTCGACCCCACCGCGATCAGCGCCACCACCCGCCAGTCCACCTGGCCCGGCGCCACCACGAGGAACGTCACGGCGGCCACGGTGTTCACCGCCGTGACGAGTCCGTTCTTGAGCGCGTTGAGCCGCTGCAGCGACTCGGTCATCAGCGTGCCCAGCACGCCGACGAGCAGGATGCCCTGCGCGCCACCGAAGTAGCCGCCGTAGACGCCGACCAGCGCGGTCGCGACCATCGCGCCGGGCCCGATGTCGGCGCGGGCCTGGCGTCCGTCGCGCCGCCGGGCCAGCCTTCGCTGGATCCACGGCTGCAGCGCGACCAGGACGACCGCCACCGCGATCAGCACCGGCACCACCGACCGGAACGCCGACGCAGGCAGTACGAGTAGCAGCACCGCGCCGACGACGCCACCGAGCACCGACATCGACCCGAGCACCAGCAGCCGTCGCCGCTGGTCGGCGAGCTCCCGGCGGTACCCCCATACGCTGGCGACCCCCCCGGGCACCAGCCCGATGTTGTTCGAGATGTTCGCCGTCACCGGCGGGATCCCGAACGCCAGCAGCGTCGGGAACGTGATGAGCGACCCGGAGCCGACCGCGGCGTTGATCGTGCCCGCCGCGGTACCGGCCACCAGGATCAGCGCAGCTTCGAGCGGATCCATCCCTGCACCCTCCCCCGCGGAGGGGGTGATCGGGCTATGGGGTGCGCCACGCGAGCAACCTTTCCGACGGGCCCGGGCGTCGTCGTCCCCACGCGATCGATTCGATGATCGGACGGCAGGAGCAGAAGATCCTGCGCCACGAGGGCGCCGTACAGCGGCTGAGTACGGCGTCAGGCCTGCTGCAACCCCGCCTTCCGGTCCTCGATCACGAAGCTCGCCCGCGTCTCGGCCGGGGCGCCGGGCGTCTTCACATAGGGCACGACGCGGAAGTCGGCCTTGACCTCCGACGCCGAGAACCGCGTGCGGACGTAGCCGCGGCGGTTGTTGTAGAAGCGGATGTGCGGGTTCTCGGCCAGGGTCGTGGCCGTGCCGGACTGGGTCTCCGAGCCGTCGCCGCCGGAGGTGATGGAGCTCGACACCAGTTCCGAGCCGACCACGGGTGATGCCGGGTCGTCGAAGCGCTGCTTGATGTCGGCGGCCCAGTGCGCGTGCACGTCACCGGTGAGGACGACGAGGTTGCGGGCCTCGGCCTCGACCCACGAGTCGACGACGCGGTTGCGCGAGCCGGGGTAGCCGTCCCACGCGTCAGGGTTGAAGCCCCGGCCCGCGCCCGGGGTGAAGTCGACCTGGGAGAAGAACACCTGCTGGCCCAGCACGTCCCAGCGGGCGCGGGAGCGTCGGAAGCCGTCGGCGACCCAGCGCTCCTGGTCCGAGCCGGGCAGCGACCGCTTCTCGTCCGAGCGGGCGGTGCAGTCGGTGTTGAACTTGTCGTCGCACGGCTGGTCGCCGCGGTACTGGCGAGTGTCGAGCATGTGGAAGGTGGTGAGCCGGCCCCAGCCGACGCGCCGGTAGAGCTGCATGTCCTGGCCCTTGGGACGCTGGGCACGGCGCAGCGGCATGTTCTCCCAGTACGCCTGCAGGCCCGCGGCGCGGCGGGTCGGGAAGTCGCCGGACGGGGCGAGCGGCACCTCGCGGACGTCGTCGGCCCAGTTGTTCTCGATCTCGTGGTCGTCGAACACCACGAGCCACGGCGCGGAGGCGTGCGCGGCCTGCAGGTCGGCGTCGGTCTTGTACTGGGCGTAGCGCTGCCGGTAGTTCGCCAGCGTCGTGGTCTCGGGGCCGACGTGGTCGCGCACGTTGCCGCCGGGCGCCACGTACTTCCCGGCCGCGTACTCGTACTGGTAGTCCCCGACGTGCAGGATCAGGTCGGACTCCTCCTCGGCCATCCGCTTGTAGGCCGTGAAGTAGCCGTGCTCGTACTGCGAGCAGGACGTGAAGCACATGGTGAACGGCGCCATCGAGGAGCCGCCGGGCGTGGTGCGGGTGCGCCCGACGGGCGAGACCTGGTTGCCGGCCCTGAACCGGTAGAAGTACTCCCGGCCCGAGGACAACCCGGCGAGCTCGGCGTGCACGCTGTGGCCCAGCTCGGGGCCGGTGGTCTCCCGGCCGCGGCGCACGATCTTGCGGAACCGCTCGTCGGACGCCAGTTCCCACTCGACCTCGGTCCTGCCCTTGCCCATACCGCCGAGACCGTCCTCGGCCAGCGGGTCGCGGGCCAGGCGGGTCCACAGGACCATGCCGTCCGGAGCGGGCTCGCCCGAGGCGACGCCGAGGGTGAAGGGGCTGCCCTTCGGGGCGGCCGGGGCGGCGGAGGCGGAACCGGTCAGGCCGAGCAGTGCGGGGCCGGGCACGGCGAGCAGGGCCGAGGCGGTGAGGCCGGCGCGCAGCACCGCGCGCCTGCTGTGGGCGGAGCTCAGCACGTCGGAGGTCACGCAGCGCAGCGTCCGTCACCCGTTGGAGCAGGATGTGGCGTCGGCGGCATTCACGGTGAACAGCGAGCGTCCGTTCGGACGTACTGACGTGCCCCGCGTGCGGGACTTCGCGGCGTTCTGGCCTGTCCGATTCGTTCACGACCGGTCGGCGGGCCCTGGCTACGGTCCGGGCATGGGAATCCGCGCATCGTCCACCGTGATCGAGACCGTCACCTCCGACCTGGCGAAGGCCCTCGCCTTCTACCGGACCCTGGGTCTCGACATCCCCGAGGGCGCCGACGGCGAGCCGCACGTCGAGGTGCCCCTGCCCGGCGGCGGGAAGCTCGCCTTCGACACCGAGGCGACCCTCCGCAGCTTCATGCCGGACTGGACCCCGCCCACCGGGTCCGGGCGGCTGGCACTGGCGTTCGGTTTCGACTCGCCCGCCGAGGTCGACGCCGCGTACTCCGCGATCGTCGGGGCGGGGCACCGCAGCGAGCTGAAGCCCTTCGACACGCCCTGGGGCCAGCGCTACGCGACGGTGCTGGATCCGGACGGCAACGGCGTCGACCTGTTCGCACCGCTGGCCTGAGGGCCGGCGAGCGGGGCCGGAGCGAGGCGCGAGGGGCTGAGCCCCGCGAAGGACCGGACCTCGCGGCTGAGGTGCGGCTGGTCCGCGTACCCGGCCCGGGCCGCCACCTCCGCCGGTGGGAGGCCCGCGCGTAGCAGGGCCACGGCCCGTCGGAACCTCAGGACCCGGCGGAGCACGGCCGGCCCGTACCCGAAGACGGCCCCGCTGTGCCGGTTCAGCGAGCGGGTGGTGACTCCGAGGGCGTCCGCCACCTCGGACACCGGCGCCCCCGCGGCGAGCCGCCGGGTGACCTGGTGGACGGCCGCAGGGGTCCACGGCGCGGTCTCCGCGGCCCGGTCCCCGGCGGCCATTCCGGCGGCGAGCCACCGGAGGGTCGGAAGAGGATCGGCGCCGCCGCCCAGCCGCGCGGCCGCCTCGCGCCCCGGCCCGGGCCGGAGATCCGCCAGCGGGACCCGGTCGCCGCGCAGCTCCGCGGCCGGCACGCCCAGCAGCCCGGGCAGCGTGCCGGGCCGGAAACGCAGGCCGCTCGCGGATCCCGCGTCGCTGGTGAACGCCTGGACGTCCGGCCCCGCGACCAGCAACTCCGTCCCCGTCCACACGAGGTCCATGCAGCCGTCGGGCAGGACCTGGCGCCGGTACCCGGCGGGGGCCGACGTCGTCCAGCCGCACTCCACCAGCTCGCCCAGCGACGGCGGGGGAGGGCACTCGCGGTACACGCCGGCCACGGTAGCGGCCGACCCCGACGGTTCCGGCGAACACGACGGAGCCCGAACACGACGGAGCCCCGTCCACGCGAGGTGGGCGGGGCTCCGGTGTCCGGTCCGCGAGGGAGGTCGGCTCCGCGGACCGTGCAGGATCAGGCCGCGCGCAGGACGCCCTCGATCTCGAGGGTGATCGCGATCTTCTCGGAGACGACCACGCCGCCGCCGTCGAGCGGCATGGCGATGTCGACGCCGAAGTCGTTGCGGTTGATCGTGGTGGTGGCGGTGAAGCCGCAGCGGGTGCCGCCCCACGCGTCCGGCCCGAAGCCGCCGAGCTCCAGGTTCAGGGAGACGGGCTTGGTGACACCCTTGATCGTGAGGTCGCCGTTGACCTTGTAGTCGGCGCCGTCGGCCTCGATGCCGGTGGAGACGAAGGTCCACTCCGGGTGGGTCTCGACCTCGAAGAAGTCCGCGGACTTGATGTGGCCGTCGCGCTGCTCGCTGTTGGTGTCGATCGAGGTGGCGTCGATCTTCGCGGTGACCGAGGAGCCCTCGAAGGTCTCACCGGTGACGATCTCGCCGGAGAAGTTCGCGAAGCGGCCCTTCACCTTGCTGACCATCATGTGCCGGACGGAGAAGGAGATGTCCGAGTGGGACAGGTCGATGTCCCACGTGCCCACGACGTAGCCGGGGATCTGGGTGGTGGTCATGCGGGTGCCTCCAGAAGATAGTTGAACTCTCAGGTGTTCGTTGACCAAGTTAGCTATAGTGGGTTGAGCGCTCAACCATAATGGAGGTGACATGGAGCACACTCGCTGGCTCGACGACGCCGAGCAGCGCACCTGGCGTGGCTTCCTCACCGCGAATCGTCTGCTGTTCGAGCGCGTCGAGCGCCAGCTGCAGAACGAGGCACGGATGCCGCACGCGTACTTCGAGATCCTCGTCCGGCTGTCCGAGGCTCCCGACCGCACCCTACGCATGAGCCGGCTGGCCGAGACGTCCCTGTCCTCCCGCAGCAGGCTCTCGCACGCCGTCGCCCGCCTGGAGCAGGCCGGATGGGTGCGCCGCATCGCGTGCCCGACCGATCGGCGCGGCTCCTTCGCGGAGCTGACGGACGCCGGGATGGCGGCCCTGGAGGAGGCGGCGCCGGGCCACGTCGAGACCGTCCGGTCGTTGCTCTTCGACGCCCTGACCCCGGAGCAGCAGGCCTCGCTGCGGGAGATCAGCGAGGCCGTCGTGGCCCACCTGACGGACTCGCCGGTGTGGCCCGCGGACGGCGACGAGGAGTGCGCGGGGGACACCCCCGCGGACGAGGCGGACGAGGCGGACTGCCCGGAACGATCCGGGTGACGCCGCGCCGGGTGAGGCTCGACACGCCCGGGGGTACTCCCGGGCGCCTGCGGGCGCCGGGTCCTCACCAGGCGCAACACGTGCCGGCGCGGCGTCCTAGGCTGAGCCCATGCCTCATTTCGACGTCGTCGTTCTCGGAGCCGGTCCCGGTGGTTACGTGGCAGCGATCCGCGCTGCTCAGCTCGGCAAGAGCGTGGCCGTCGTCGAGGAGAAGTACTGGGGCGGGGTGTGCCTGAACGTGGGCTGCATCCCGTCGAAGGCGCTCCTGCGCAACGCCGAGCTCGCCCACCTGGTGACCAAGGAGGCGAAGACCTTCGGCATCTCGGGAGACGTCTCCTTCGACTTCGGGGCGGCGTTCGACCGCAGCCGCACGGTCGCGGACGGCCGGGTCAAGGGCGTCCACTTCCTGATGAAGAAGAACAAGATCACCGAGTTCGACGGGCGGGGTTCCTTCACCGACCCGAACACCCTCGAGGTCGCGCTCACCAAGGGCGGCTCGGAGACCGTGACGTTCGACAACGCGATCATCGCGACCGGCGCCACGACCAAGCTGCTGCCCGGCACGTCCCTCTCGGAGCGGGTCGTGACCTACGAGGAGCAGATCACCACGCGGGACCTCCCCGGCAGCATCATCATCGCGGGCGCCGGGGCGATCGGCGTCGAGTTCGCGTACGTGCTGTCGAACTACGGCGTGAAGGTCACGATCGTCGAGTTCCTGGACCGGCTGCTGCCGCTCGAGGACGCCGACGTGTCCAAGGAGCTCGGCAAGCGCTACAAGAAGCTGGGTGTCGAGGTCCTGACCTCCACCCGCGTCGAGAAGATCGACGACTCGGGCGAGCAGGTCACCGTCACGGTCACCGACGCCAAGGGCACCCGGGACCTCAAGGCGGACAAGGTCATGCAGGCCATCGGCTTCCAGCCGCGGGTCGAGGGCTTCGGCCTGGACAAGACCGGTGTGGAGCTCACCGAGCGCGGCGCCATCGCGATCGACGACCGCATGCGCACGTCGGTCCCGCACATCTTCGCGATCGGCGACGTCACCGCGAAGCTGATGCTGGCGCACGTCGGCGAGGCGCAGGGTGTCGTGGCCGCGGAGACGATCGCGGACGCGGAGACCCAGGAGCTCGACTACGTGATGATGCCGCGGGCCACCTTCTGCCAGCCGCAGGTCGCGAGCTTCGGCTACACCGAGGCCCAGGCCAGGGAGCTCGCGGAGGACAAGGGCTGGAAGGTCAAGGTCGCCCAGTTCCCGTTCACCGCGAACGGCAAGGCGCAGGGGCTGGGCGAGCCCGGCGGGTTCGTCAAGCTGATCGCGGACGAGACCTACGGCGAGCTGCTCGGCGGGCACCTCATCGGCCCGGAGGTCACCGAGCTGCTGCCGGAGCTGACCCTGGCTCAGAAGTGGGACCTCACGGCCACGGAGCTGGCCCGCAACGTGCACGCCCACCCGACGCTGAGCGAGGCCCTGCAGGAGGCGATCCACGGCCTCGCCGGGCACATGATCAATTTCTGACCCTGCGGGGCCACTGACGCTGGAGTGGCTCAAGCAGCGTTGCGTGGCGCTTGAGCCACTCCAGCGGCGGTCCGGGGCTACGGCAGCTCCGCGAGGCGGCGCTCGGCCAGGACCCGGCTGTCCGGGGCGAAGGGGCGGCTCCGGTCCGCCAGGAGGGCGCGGAGCTCGTCGAGGGCCATCCATCTGCCCTCCGCCACCTCGCTCTCCTGCAGCGTCACCGGGCCGTCCCAGAACGCCTCGTAGGCGAACAGGTGCGCCCGCAGCCCGGCCGGCCCGGAGCCCAGCCCGGTGCCCGGGCCGGACTCCCAGGCCGTCGAGAACAGCGGCGTCAGCGCGACGCCCGTGACCCCGAGCTCCTCGGCGAGCTCGCGGCGCGCGGTCTCGGCGGGAGTCTCCCCGGGATCGACGACCCCGCCCGCCACGCAGTCCCACATCCCGGCCATGACGAGCTTGTCGTCCGAACGCCGGTGCACGAAGATCCGCTCGCCGTCGCCGCTGCGCAGCAGGACCCCCGCGCTCCCGTGCCACAGCGAACGCGCGTAGACCACCCGCCGGGACTCCGCGCCGATCTGCGCACCTGACGCGTCGTACAGGGCGATCCGCTCGTCTCCAGGCTCGGGCACGCCGCAATCCTCGCAACGTCGGCGTCGTCGGCGCGTGCCGGGCCGGGCCCGCGAGTTAGGCTCTGGCCATGTACTTCGATGGTGGGCACTCCCACGCCGGCGAGACGTCGTGACCGCTCGCAGGATCATGGGCACCGAGGTCGAGTACGGCATCTCCGTGCCCGGCGACTCGACCGCCAACCCGGTCATCACGTCCACACAGATCGTGCTGGCCTACGCGGCCGCGCAGGACATCCCCCGTTCCCGGCGCGCGCGCTGGGACTACGAGGTCGAGTCCCCGCTGCGCGACGCCCGCGGGTTCGACCTGTCCGCGCCCACCCTGGCCAGCCAGGGCGAGTCGGAGCTGGACGACCTCGGCGCCGCCAACGTGATCCTCACCAACGGCGCCCGGCTCTACGTCGACCACGCGCACCCCGAGTTCTCCACCCCCGAGGTCCTCACGCCGCGGGACGTCGTGATCTGGGACAAGGCGGGGGAGCGGGTGATGGAGGAGGCCGCGATGCGCGCCGCCACCGTCCCCGGCGCGCCGCGCATCCAGCTCTACAAGAACAACGTGGACGGCAAGGGGGCGAGCTACGGCTCGCACGAGAACTACCTGATGGCCCGGCAGACGACGTTCCCGTCGATCGTCGGCGGCCTCACGCCGTTCTTCGTGTCCCGCCAGGTCGTGACCGGTGCCGGCCGGGTCGGCATCGGCCCGCAGGGCGACGAGGAGGGCTACCAGCTCTCCCAGCGCGCGGACTACATCGAGGTCGAGGTCGGCCTGGAGACCACCCTCAAGCGCGGAATCATCAACACCCGCGACGAGCCGCACGCGGACGCGGACAAGTACCGCCGGCTGCACGTCATCATCGGCGACGCCAACATGAGCGAGTACTCCACGCTGCTCAAGGTCGGCACCGCCGCGCTGGTCCTGGACATGATCGAGGCCGGGGTCCGGTTCGACGAGCTGCGCCTGGCCGAGCCGGTCCGCGCGGTCCACCAGATCAGCCACGACCCGTCGCTGAAGCAGACCGTCGAGCTGGCGGACGGGCGCAAGCTGACGGGCGTCGAGCTGCAGTGGGCCTACCACGAGAAGGCCCTCAAGCACGTCGAGAACATTCAGGGCGCGGACGTGGACCCGGACACCGCCGAGGTCCTGCAGCTGTGGGGCGAGGTCCTCGACGACCTGTCCACGGACCCGATGAGGACCGCGGACCGCCTGGACTGGACGGCCAAGCTGCGCCTGCTCAACGGGTACCGGGAGCGGGACAACCTGGCCTGGAGCTCGGGCCGGCTCGCGCTCGTCGACCTGCAGTACACCGACGTCAGGCTGGCGAAGGGCCTGTACAACCGGCTCGTCACCCGCGGCTCGATGAAGCGGCTGATCAGCGAGGATCAGGTCGAGAACGCGATCCAGAACCCGCCGGAGGACACCCGCGCGTACTTCCGCGGCCGGTGTCTGGAGCGGTACCCGTCCGAGGTCGCCGCGGCGTCCTGGGACTCGGTGATCTTCGACCTGGGCCGGGAGTCCCTCGTCCGCATCCCGACGCTGGAGCCGCTGCGCGGGACCCGCCGGCACGTGGGCGAGCTGATCGACGCCTCGCGCACGGCCGAGGAGCTCGTCACCGCCCTCACCAAGGGCTGACGGGCCCGGCGAGGACCGAGGTAGTCGGGCTCACCCTGCCCGCGAGGTGGGGGAAGATCGCGACGCGCCCGCCGTAACCGTCGCGTTCGCGGGCGTGTCGGTCATCCGCTAGGTAGTGTCTGGTCACCGGACCCCATACCGGCGCGGCGCCGAGGTCACGACGCCGCGGTGGTGGGGCCTAGGCGCGAGGAGGAAGCGTCATGTCGCAGGAGCAGACGAAACGTCAGGGCGGTGGCGGCGGCGACGACGAGGACGGCGCGGACGCGTCGGCCGCGGGCCAGGAACGTCGGGAGAAGCTGGGCGAGGACGTGGACACGATCCTCGACGAGATCGACGACGTTCTCGAGGAGAACGCCGAGGACTTCGTCCGAGCCTACGTGCAGAAGGGCGGCGAATAGCCGCACCTGCTCCGGACGGGCCGGGTTCCGCTGGTGCACAGCGGGGCCCGGCCCGTCCCGGATGCACCGCCGTCTCCTTCCCGGAGCCCCTCATCCGAGAGCTACGCACGACGAAAGGCACCCAACCGACCATGGAGTTCCGCCAGCAGGGCACCCCCGGCCTGTTCTCCGGACAGCCGCCCGTCGGCCCCGGGCCCGTCGGCCACGAGAGTGCGTTCCGGGCGCTCGGTGAGACGTCCTTCACGAACTACCTCGCGGCCACCCAGCCGCACCTGCTCCCCGGCCGGCTGCCCGAGCACGCGACGCGCGCGCAGGCGTCCGGGCCCGAGGCGCTGGGCGTCCCGCACGGCACCACGATCGTCGCGCTGCAGTTCGCCGAGGGCGTGGTCATCGCCGGTGACCGCCGGGCCACCGCCGGGAACGTCATCGCGCAGCGGGACATCGAGAAGATCTTCATCACGGACTCGCACTCGGCCGTGGGCATCGCGGGCTCCGCGGGCATCGCGATCGAGATGGTGCGGCTCTACAGCGTCGAGCTGGAGCACTACGAGAAGATCGAGGGCGTCGTCATGTCCCTCGACGGCAAGGCCAACCGGCTCGCGGGGATGGTGCGCGGGAACCTCGGCGCGGCCATGCAGGGATTCGTCGTCGTCCCGCTGTTCGCCGGGTACGACCTGGACCAGCCGGACCCGGCCAAGGCCGGCCGGATCATCACCTACGACGCCACCGGCGGGCGGTACGAGGAGCACCTCGGCTACCACTCCGTCGGCTCGGGCTCGGTCTTCGCGAAGTCCTCGATGAAGAAGCTGCACAGCACCTCGGCGGACCTCGCGACGACGGTGCGGACCGCTATCGAGGCGCTCTACGACGCCGCGGACGACGACACCGCCACCGGCGGCCCGGACACGATCCGCAAGATCTACCCCATCGTCGTCAGCATCACCGGTCCCGAGGGCGCCGTGCGGCGGCCCAAGGACGAGATCGCCGCCGTCGTCGACCAGGTCGTCGCCGGGCGGACGGAGAAGCCGGCCGGCTGAGCCGCCCCGCTGACGAGCCGGCCGCATGATCATGATCAGGAGCGCTCCCCGATGACGATGCCGTTCTACTCCTCCGTCGACCAGCTGCTGCGCGACCGCTCGGAGCTCGCCCGCAAGGGCATCTCCCGCGGCCGCAGCGTCGTGGTCATGACCTATGCCGACGGCGTGCTGTTCGTCGCCGAGAACCACTCGACGGCCCTGCACAAGGTCTCCGAGATCTACGACCGGATCGGCTTCGCCGCGGTCGGACGCTACAACGAGTTCGAGGGGCTGCGCACCGCCGGCATCCGGCTCGCGGACTCCCGCGGCTACTCCTACGACCGGGTCGACGTGACCGGGCGCTGGCTCGCGAACACCTACGCCCAGTTCATGGGGACGGCGTTCATCGAGCAGCAGAAGCCGTTCGAGGCCGAGATCTGCGTGGCCGAGGTCGGCGACACGGCCGCGGGGGACCAGCTCTACCGGATCACCTACGACGGTTCGATCACCGACGAGCCCGAGTTCGTGGTCATGGGCGGGACGACCGAACCGATCAGCACGAAGCTCAAGGACACCTACTCGACGGGACTGGAGCTCGCCGCGGCGATCGGCGTCGCCGTCGAGGGGTTGCAGGCCGCACCCGCTCCCGGCAGCGGCAACGGGAGCGCCGGCGAGGCGCGCACCCTCGGGGTGAGCGCGCTGGAGATTGCGATCCTGGACCGGAGTCGTTCGCGGCGCACGTTCCGCCGGCTCGAGGGCCCGGTGCTCCGCGAGCTGCTGCCCGCGGCGAACCGCGCTTCGGACGAGCCGACCCCGGGCGGCGAGGTCGCGGGCGGGGACGAGGCACCGGCGGGCGGCGTCGCGAGCTGAGAGTCCGGCGCGGAACGGTGCGCAGCGCGCTCTGCGCACCGATACGCCCGGGTCACGGGTGGACGCAGGGTTTCACGGGTAGCTGCGCAGCTCCACGCCGTTCCCGTCCGGGTCCCGCAGATAGATGCCTCGGCCCTGGCCCCGGGCCCCGAACAGGTCCTTCGGGCCCGCCACGCCGTGTCCCGCGGCCAGCGCGGTAAGCCCCGCGTCGTCGAGGTCCACGACGAACGCCGTGTGCTCCAGGTTCGTCCCGGTCCGCTCGCCCCGCAGCACATCGATGATCGTGGTGGGGGAGACGCGCAGCGACGCGAACGGCACCTCGCCGCGCCGCCACTGCTCCAGCCGCTCGGGTCGCAGGCCGAGCACGGTGCGGTACCAGTCGATCAGCCGCTCCGGTTCGGGCGTGACGAGCACGATGTGGTCAAGGGCCTCGATGCGCACGCCCCGAGACTAGGGTCTGTCCTGCCGATCTTCGCCGAGCGCGCGGCGTTCCAGGTCCGTCAGGGCCGGCCACGAGCCGATCAGACCTCGATCCGCTGGGACCCCGTGTACACGTTCCCGGCCCCGTCCCGGAGGAAGCCGACCAGCGTCATCCCGGCCTCGGCGGCCAGCTCGGCCGCCAGCGACGACGGTGCGGACACCGCCGCGAGCACCGGCACCCCGGCCATCACGGCCTTCTGTACCAGCTCGAACGACGCCCTCCCGGACACCATCAGCACCGTTCCCGCGACGGGGACGCCGCCGGCGAGCAACGCGTGCCCGAGGACCTTGTCGACGGCGTTGTGCCGCCCGACGTCCTCCCGGGCGACGATCAGCTCGCCGTCCGCCCGGAACAGCCCGGCCGCGTGCAGTCCGCCGGTGGAGTCGAAGACCCGCTGGGCCTCGCGCAGCCGGTCCGGGAGCGTCCCGATCGTCGACCAGGGGACGCGGACGGGGTCCCCGGCGGGGGAGAAGCGGGACTTGAGCTTCACGGCGTCGAGCGAGGCCTTGCCGCACACGCCGCAGGACGACGTCGTGTAGAAGTTGCGCTCCAGCGAGCTGTCCGGGGGTTCGACGCCCGGGGCGAGCGCCACGTCGAGGACGTTGTAGGTGTTGCGGCCCTCGGCGTCGACGGAGTCGCAGTAGCGGGCCGCGGCGAGGTCCTCCGCGGAACCGATGACGCCCTCGGTGAGCAGGAAGCCGTGGGCGAGCTCGACGTCGTGGCCCGGGGTCCGCATCGTGACGCTCAGGGGCTTCCCGTCGACCCGCAGCTCCAGGGGTTCCTCGACGGCCAGGCTGTCCGGCCGCCGCCGCTGCGTCCCGTCCGCGCCCAGGCGGAGCACCGGTCGTCTCGCCGTCAGCCGTCCCATGGCCTCAAGCCTACGAGGTAAGGGCCCGTCCTCCGGACCCTAGCCATGGAAGGGCCGGTCGCGGCCGGTCCACTTGGACTCGTCGCGGCGGTAGACCGGGATCGGCTCCTTCGCGACCCGGAACGTGTACCGGCCCGCCTCCTCGACGACCTCGCCGTCCGTCGCGAGCGAGCTCGGCACCTGCAGCTCGACGTCCAGCTCGGGGGTCTCGAGCTGGGTGTAGACCCGGCTGTGCCCGAGCGCGCCGAGGATCAGCGCGCCGACGACCCGGAGCCGGGAGAACCGGACGTCCGCGCGCAGCCACCGGACGTCGAGCAGGCCCGAGTCCAGCGTCGGACGCCAGGCCGGGACGAAGCCGCGCGGGTGGTACGGGCCGTTGCCGACGAAGATGAACCAGACCTGGTGCCAGCGGCCCTCCACCTTGACGTCGACCTTCTCGGACCTGCGCAGCACCTGCACCAGCGCGACCGCGAACGCCGGCCACTTGCCCAGCCGCGGCTGCAGCTTCTCCCGCAGCCGGACGAGCTCGGGGTAGGAGCCGATCGAGGCGGTGTTGAGGAAGTAGCGGGTCCGGATGACCTCCTCGCTCGCCGGCTCGGCGCCCCGGCCGGGGTGCGCCTCCACGAGCGCGAGGTCCACGGCGACGGCCTCGCCCGCCTGCGTGGCGTCGACGGCCTCCTGCAGGTCGTAGATGCCGACGTCCCGGGCGAAGTGGTTCAGCGTCCCCGCCGGGATGACGACCAGCGGCAGGTGGTGGCGGAGCGCGACCGCGGCGACCGTGGCCACGGTGCCGTCGCCGCCCGCGGCGCCCAGGGCCTTGACCCAGCTGCAGCGCTCGGCGATCGCGGATTCGAGCTCCTCGATCAGGTCGACCCCCTCGCGCACGCGCAGCAGGTGGGCGGCGGGCAGCGCCTCGGCGATGTCGTCGGTGATGTCGTACTCGGGCGGGCCGGAGTACGGGTTGGCGACGATCACCAGGCCCTCGCCCTGCGGGAGCGCGGGAACGGAGTCGACGGGCCGGGCGCGCGCCTCGTCGGTGACCCGGGCCGGCCACCAGCGGCGGGTGGCCAGTGCGATCCCGGAGCCGACGGCCGCGCCCGCCAGCACGTCCGAGGTCCAGTGCACACCCACGTGCACCCGCGAGTACGCGACGGCCGCGGCCAGCGGGACCACCGCCGGGGCCAGCCGGGGGCTCTCGATGGCGACGGCCGTCGCGAACGCCGCCGCGGACGCCGCGTGCCCGGACGGGAACGACGAGGACGTCGGCGGGTTCGCGATCTTCTGGTAGGCGGGCAGCTCCGAGGCGGCCGGGCGGCGCCGGGGCAGCAGCGGCTTGAGGATCGCGTTGGCCGTGCCGCTGGCGCCGGCGATGGCGAGCACCCCGCGGAACGCGGCCTTGCGGGAGGCGCCGCGGCGCAGCGCCATGAGCGCGGCCAGGCCGAGCCAGAGCGTGCTGTGGTCCGCGGCCTTCGACAGGGTCTTCATGGCGTCGTCGAGGGAGCTCGGCGGGCGCTGGGCCACGGCCCGGGAGATCGCCAGGTCGAGCGCGTTGACGTCGACGGCGCGCCGGGACACGACACGCCCGACAGCGTGGACCGGACGGGTGATCCGGGCGGGCGTGTTGACACCGGCGACGCGCCGGATCCAGTCGGTCACAGGCCTGACAGTAGAGGCGTTCCTGCGCTTAGTCTGAACGGCATGCAGCGTCGGATCTTCGGGGTCGAGACCGAGTTCGGGGTCACGTGCACCTTCCACGGCCAGCGACGGTTGTCGCCGGACGAGGTGGCGCGATACCTGTTCCGCCGCGTCGTGTCGTGGGGGCGGTCGTCGAACGTCTTCCTGCGCAACGGTGCCCGCCTCTACCTGGACGTCGGTTCCCACCCGGAGTACGCGACCGCCGAGTGCGACTCCCTGAACCAGCTCGTCGCCCACGACAAGGCGGGCGAACGCATCCTCGAGGACCTCCTGGTCGACGCGGAGCGCAGGCTCGTCGACGAGGGGATCGGTGGGGACATCTACCTGTTCAAGAACAACACCGACTCCGCGGGGAACTCCTACGGCTGCCACGAGAACTACCTCGTGGCGCGGCAGGGCGAGTTCTCCCGGATCGCGGACGTGCTGCTGCCGTTCCTGGTGACGCGCCAGCTCATCTGCGGCGCGGGCAAGGTCCTGCAGACCCCGCGCGGCGCCGTGTACTGCCTCAGCCAGCGCGCCGAGCACATCTGGGAGGGCGTCTCGAGCGCCACCACCCGCTCACGCCCGATCATCAACACCCGCGACGAGCCGCACGCGGACGCCGAGCGGTACCGCCGGCTGCACGTCATCGTCGGCGACTCGAACATGAGCGAGGTGACGACCCTGCTCAAGGTCGGGTCGGCGCACCTCGTGCTCGAGATGATCGAGGCGGGCGTCCAGTTCCGGGACTTCACCCTGGACAACCCGATCCGCGCGATCCGGGAGATCAGCCACGACCTCACCGGCCGGCGCGCCGTGCGTCTGGCCGGAGGCCGCGAGGCCAGCGCGTTGGACATCCAGCGCGAGTACCACGCGCGTGCGGTCGAGCACCTGCAGGCGCGGGGCAGCGAGGACCGGACGATGGAGCGCGTCGTCGAGCTGTGGGGGCGCACGCTCGACGCGGTCGAGTCGCAGAACCTGTCGCTGATCGACCGCGAGATCGACTGGGCGATCAAGCACCGGCTCGTCGAGCGCTACCAGGCCAAGCACGACATGGACCTGGCCAGCGCCCGGGTCGCCCAGCTGGACCTCGCCTACCACGACATCCGGCGCGGCCGCGGGCTGTTCGACCTGCTGCAGCGCAAGGGCCTGGTCGAGCGGGTGACGGACGACGGCGAGATCGAGGTCGCGAAGGACACCCCGCCGCAGACCACGCGGGCCAAGCTGCGCGGGGACTTCATCGCCGCCGCGCAGGCCGCCGGCCGGGACTTCACCGTGGACTGGGTGCACCTCAAGCTGAACGACCAGGCGCAGCGCACCGTGCTGTGCAAGGACCCGTTCCGCGCGGTCGACGAGCGGGTGGACCGGCTCATCGCCTCGCTGTAGGTCGGCTCGTGCGCGGAAATCGTCGCCTGGCCACGATTTCCGCGCACGGCCTTCATTCGATCCCGGGCATCATCTGCTTCCGCAGTTCGGCGAGCATGTCCTGCACCGGCGCGGCGGCGGGCCCCGCGTGGTCCGGGGCGGAGGCGATCCCCAGAGCCGTGAGCAGGGCGGACGCGGCCTCCGCCGGGTCTCCGGTCTCGCCGAGCACCGGGTGCAGACCCTGCTCGGCGAGGTGGTGGAAGACCAGGTTGACGACACTCCACGGGTTGAAGGTCTCGACGGTGCTGTCGACCTCGCTCATGGCCCCTGCCTTCCGTTCGTTTCGCGTACCAGCCGTGTCCGGCGTCACAACCGAGCCTTGATCCGGAGCGGGTGCGCGTCAAGGTGGGCGGGCGTCCCAGGATGAGACACCGGCCCGCCCGCGGTTCAGGGTTCGGTATCGCGGCGCGTTACCCCGGTCGGCCCCGCACGCTCAGGTGTCGGCCGTACGATGCCCGCGTGTCGTCCGCTCGCGCCGAGAGACTGGTCAACCTGGTCCTCTGCCTGCTGTCGACCCGCCAGTTCCTGACGGCGGAGCGGATCCGCGCCACCGTCCCCGGTTACGCGGACGCGACGAGCGACGAGGCCTTCTTCCGGATGTTCGAGCGGGACAAGACCGAGCTGCGCGAGCTGGGCGTCCCGCTGGAGACCGGCCGGCGCTCGGCCTTCGACACCGTGGAGGGCTACCGGATCGCCCGCGGCGACTACGAGCTCGGCGACGTGGACCTCGACGCCGAGGAGGCCGCCGCCGTGGCGCTGGCCGGAAGCCTGTGGGACTCCCCGGAGCTCTCGGGCGCCGCCCACGGCGCCCTGGTCAAGCTGCGGGCCGCCGGCGTCGAGGTCGACGAGACCCGCGGCTCCGTGCAGCCCCGGGTCCGGGCGGCCGAGCCCGCGTTCGCGCCCCTGCTGGCCGCGGTCCAGGCCGGTCAGGTGGTCCGGTTCGACCACCGCCGCGGCGGGCCGACCGGGGACGTCGTGCGCCGGACCGTCGAGCCGTGGGGGGTCGTCTCGTGGCGGGGCCGCTGGTACCTCGTCGGGCACGACCGGGACCGGGCGGACGTCCGGTCGTTCCGGCTGTCGCGGGTCATCCCGCCGGTCACGGCGCTGGGGGAGCCGGGTGCGGTCACGGTCCCGCCCGGCACGGACCTCATGGCCTACGTCCGCAGCACCTTCGAGTCCGGACCGGTCACCGGGACCGCGCGGCTCTGGGTGGCCGAGGGGCAGGCGCACGGGCTGCGCCGGCTCGGCCGGGTCGTCGGGCCCCGGGAGCACGGCGGGCATCCCGGCGACGAGCTGGAGATCGACCTGCGCAGCGAGCGCACGGTGGCGCGCTGGCTGGCCGGTCACGGCCCGGACGTCGTCGTGCTGCGGCCGCCGGAGCTCGCGAAGCTCGTCCGGGACAACTGGATCGGCGTCCTCGCCGCCCACACCCCGCCGGACGGGGCGGCGCCGTGACCGGGGGCGGCGTCACGGACCGGCTGCCACGGCTGCTCAACCTCGTGCCCTACCTGCTGGCCCGCCCGGGCATCCCGATCACGGAGGCCGCCGCGGACTTCGGCATCAGCGAGCGCCAGCTGCGCCGGGACCTCGAACTGTTGTGGATGTGCGGGCTGCCCGGCTACGGGCCCGGTGACCTGGTCGACCTCTCCTTCGCCGGGGACACCGTCACCGTCACCGAGGACGCGGGGATGCGCCGGCCGCTGCGGCTCACCACGGCGGAGGCAACGGCGTTGCTGGTCGCCCTGCGCACGCTCGGCGAGGCTCCGGGCATCGTCGACACGGCCGCGGTCCGGCGCGCCACCGCCAAGATCGAGCGGGCGGTCGGGGACGCGGGACTGACGACCGTCGCCGTCGACCTGACGCGGGAGGAGGAGGCCACCACGGCCGCCGTCCGCACCGCGCTCGAGCAGCGCCGCGCCCTGCGCATCCGCTACTACACTGCGGGCCGGGACGCGGTCTCGCAGCGCGTCATCGACCCGATGCGGCTGCTGCTCGTCGAGGGCCGGGGGTACCTCGAGGCGTGGTGCCGCCGCGCCGAGGGCGTCCGGCTGTTCCGGCTGGACCGGGTGGAGGACGTCGAGAGGCTCGACGAGCCGGCCGCCCCGCCCCCGGACGCGGAACCCACCGACGTCTCGGCCGGGCTGTTCCGGCCCAGAGCGGAGCACCGGACCGCCGTGCTCGAGGTGGCCCCGGAGGCGCGGTGGATCGCCGAGTACTACCCGGTGGACGAGGTCGTCGAGCTGGACGGCGCCGCGAACGCCCCCGGGACGGCCCGGGTGCTGCTGCGCTACGCGGATCCGGGTTGGCTGGTCAGGCTCGTGCTGGGGCTCGGCGGTGGGGCCCGGGTGCTGGAACCGCCGGAGGTCGCGGCCGCGGTGGCCGAGCGGGCGCGCACCGCGCTCGCCGGACTGGACGAGGCGGCATCGCCTCAGGTGGGGAGTACGACGTGAGCGGGTTCGTGGCACCGATCCTCGTGGCGGCGGTCGGGCTGCTGGCCCTGCTGCTGCTCCTGGTGTTGCTGCTGGGGCATCTGAGGCGGCTCACCCGCAGCCTGGGTCGCCTCCGCCGCTCGACGATGTCCGGAATCGCCCCGCTTGCGGCGTCCGCGGCCGCGATCAGGGCCCGCGGGGAGCGCTGACCTCACCGTTCGAGCCGGGCTCCCTGGCGCGCCGAACACCGATGCGTACTATCGGCAACGTCTCTTGCTCCGTCGGAAGGATCAGGTCATGCCGAACCTCGGTGGCTGGGAGTTCGTCATCCTGGTGGTGGTGGTGCTCTTGCTCTTTGGCGCCAAGAAGCTTCCGGACATGGCGCGCTCGGTCGGTCAGTCCGCCCGCATCTTCAAGGGCGAGATGAAGGGCATGAAGGACGACCCGAAGAAGGACCAGGCCGAGGGCGCCGTCCCGCCGCCGTCGGCCCTGCCGACGTCGGACAAGGTGCCCCCGGCCCACACCGATGCCCCGACGGCCCAGCCGGGTCGTACCGACACGCCGCAGTAGGCGTCCGCGCACGTGGTCAAGCTCAAGCTGGGGCGCCGTCGGCCGAAGAGTCCCGACGGCACGATGACGCTGATCGAGCATCTCTACGAGCTGCGGAACCGGCTCGGGATCGCGTTGCTCGCCATCCTGGTCACGACGATCGTCGGCTACATCTGGTTCGAGGTCGGGTACTTCGGCGGGCCCAGCCTCGGCGCGCTGCTGAAGGAGCCCTACTGCTCGCTGCCGGCGTCGGCGCGGGCCCAGTTCACCGCGGACGGCTCCTGCACGTTGCTCGGCACGGGCCCCTTCGACCAGTTCACGCTGCGGCTCAAGGTGGGCACCACCGCGGGCGTGGTGCTGGCCTGCCCGGTGTGGCTCTACCAGCTCTGGGCGTTCATCGTGCCCGGGCTGTACGCGAAGGAACGCCGCTTCGCGATGATCTTCGTGTCCGTGGCCGCGGTGCTCTTCGTCGCCGGCGCGGTGCTCGCGTACTTCGTCGTCTCGCAGGGCCTGGCCTTCCTGCTGACGATCGGCAGCGAGGTCCAGACGACGGCGCTCTCCGGGGACAGCTACTTCGGCTTCGTCATCGCGCTGCTGCTCATCTTCGGGGTGAGCTTCGAGATCCCGCTGCTGGTGGTGATGCTCAACCAGATCGGCATCCTCAGCTACGAGCGGCTGCGCAGGTCCCGCCGCGGGCTGATCTTCGGGCTGTTCGTGTTCGCCGCGATCGCCACGCCCGGCCAGGACCCCATCTCCATGACGGCCCTCGCCGCCGCGCTGACGATCCTCTTCGAACTGGCGATCCAGATATCCCGGGTGCACGACCGGCGCAAGGACAAGCGCCGCGTCGCCGAGGGTTGGGACGACTGGAACCCGGACGAGCCCTCGCCGATCGACACCACGCCCAGCGCCGTCGAGGCGCCTTCACCGGTCGTGACCACACCGGTGGAGCCACCGGGCCCCCGGGATCCCGACCACTACCGCGGCGGCGGTCTCAACGACGTCACCTGACCCCGCGCTGACGCACCAGGTCGCGTGCCGACGCACGGGTCGGAGCATGTGCGCGGGCCGCGAGGGACTGCGTGAGCGGGCCCACCCCTGTTCTCGACGGCGAACAGTCGGTGAGGTGTGACAGCCTGGTGAGGTGGCCAGAAGCACACCGGCTCTGCCGGCCTCCCCCGCCGCGGCGTACGCCTCGGCCAAGGCCCGCACGGCCCGCCCCCGGCTGACCGAGTTCGCCGGCACGCTCCCGTTCGAGCTCGACGGGTTCCAGCGCGCGGCGTGCGGTGCGCTGGAGGACGGGCACGGGGTCCTCCTCTGCGCTCCCACGGGCGCCGGCAAGACGGTCGTCGGCGAGTTCGCCGTGCACCTCGCGCTCGCCCAGGGCCTCAAGTGCTTCTACACGACGCCGATCAAGGCGCTGTCGAACCAGAAGTACGCGGACCTCGCCGCCCGGCACGGGCAGGCCGCCGTCGGCCTGCTCACCGGGGACACCAGCGTGAACCCGGACGCGCAGGTGGTCGTGATGACCACCGAGGTGCTCCGGAACATGATCTACGCGGGCTCCCGGTCCCTGGAGCACCTCGGCTACGTCGTCATGGACGAGGTGCACTACCTGGCGGACCGCTTCCGCGGCGCCGTGTGGGAGGAGGTCATCCTCCAGCTGCCCGAGCACGTCGCGCTGGTCAGCCTGTCCGCCACGGTCAGCAACGCCGAGGAGTTCGGGGACTGGCTGGTCACTGTGCGCGGCGACACCACGGTCGTCGTGGACGAGATCCGGCCGGTGCCGCTGTGGCAGCACATGATCGTCGGGAACCGGATGTTCGACCTGTTCGCGGAGAGTTCCTCCGGGGAGCTGACGGTCGACCCCGAGCTGGTGCGGCAGACCCGCGAGCTCGAGCGGCGGGACTCGATCTCGGGCTGGGACCGCGGTCGTGGCCGCGGCGGCCGGGCGGGGCGGCCCGGTCCCGGGCAGCGCTCCGGGTACAGGCCGCCGTCCCGGGTCACGGTGATCGACCGGCTGGACCGCAACGGCCTGCTGCCGGCCATCACGTTCGTGTTCAGCCGCGCGGGCTGCGACGCCGCCGTCGGGCAGTGCGTGCGCGCCGGGTTGCGGCTGACCAGCGAGGACGAGGTCGACGAGATCCGCCGCATCGTCGAGAAGCACACCGGGGACCTGCCGCAGGCCGATCTCGCGGTGCTGGGCTACTGGGAGTGGCGCGACGCGCTGGAGCGGGGCATCGCCGCGCACCACGCCGGGATGCTGCCGGCGTTCAAGGAAACCGTCGAGGAGCTGTTCGTCGAGGGGCTCGTGCGGTGCGTGTTCGCCACCGAGACCCTTGCGCTGGGCATCAACATGCCCGCCCGCACGGTAGTGCTGGAGAAGCTCGTCAAGTACAACGGCGAGGCTCACGTCGAGCTGACCCCCGGGGAGTACACGCAGCTCACCGGCCGGGCCGGGCGTCGCGGGATCGACGTCGAGGGGCACGCCGTCGTCATCTGGGCGCCGGGAATGGATCCCGAGCAGGTCGCCGGGCTGGCGTCGACGCGCACGTACCCGCTGCGCAGCTCGTTCCGCGCCGGCTACAACATGGCGGTCAACCTGGTCGGACGCCTCGGCGTCGACGCGGGGCGGGACCTGCTGGAGCAGTCGTTCGGCCAGTTCCAGGCGGACCGCTCGGTCGTCGGGATGGCCCGGCGGATCGAGCGCAACCAGGAGACGCTCGACGCCTACGCCGAGTCGATGCAGTGCCATCTCGGGGACTTCAACGAGTACGCGCGGCTGCGCCGTCAGGTCTCGGACCGCGAGAAGTCGCTGAGCCGGCAGGGCAGCGCGGACCGCCGGGACGCCGCCGTGGAGGCACTGCGGGCCCTGAAGCCGGGTGACGTCATCGCCGTGCCCGGCGGGAAGCGGTCCGGCCTCGCCGTCGTCCTGGACCCGGGGGTCGAGCCGGACGGGGACGTGCGGCCGCTGGTGCTGTCGGAGGACCGGTGGGCCGGGCGGCTCTCCGCGGCGGACTTCCCCACGCCCGTCGAGGCGCTGGGCCGGATGCGTCTGCCCAAGCACGTGGACCACCGCTCGCCGCAGGTGCGCCGGGATCTGGCCTCGTCGCTGCGGAACACCGGCATCGAGCCGCCGGTACCGCAGCGCCGGCGCGGCCGCAGCGCGGCGGCGGACGACCCGGAGCTCGCCACCCTGCGCCGGGCGCTGCGCTCGCACCCGTGCCACGGCTGTGCGGACCGCGAGGCCCACGCCAGGTGGGGCGAGCGGTACGCCCGGCTCGAGCGGGAGACCGACCAGATCCGGCAGAAGGTCCGGGCCACCACACACTCGCTGGCCAGGGGCTTCGATCGGATCCGCGCGCTGCTCACCGAGCGCGGCTACCTCGACGGCGACGACGTCACGGACAACGGGCGCAGGCTCGCCCGGCTCTGGGGCGAGTCGGACCTGCTCGCCGCGGAATGCCTGCGCCACGAGGTCTGGGAGGGGCTGGACCCGGCCGAGCTCGCCGCGGTGGTGTCCGCGCTGGTCTACGAGACCCGCCGGGACAACGCGCCCGTGCCGCGGGTCCCGGCCGGTGCGGTGTCCGAGGCGTTGGAGAAGACCGTCCGGATCTGGGACGACCTGGAGTCGGACGAGCGCCGCCACAAGATCGACCGCACCCGCGAGCCCGATCTCGGCTTCGCCTGGCCGATGCACCGCTGGGCGAGGGGGGAGTCCCTCGGGCAGGTGCTCGCCGCGGCGGAGCGCAACGGGCAGGAGCTCTCCGCCGGAGACTTCGTGCGGTGGACCCGGCAGGTGCTGGACCTGCTGGAGCAGATCGCCGGGGTCGCCGGGCGCGGGACACCGGTCGGGAGGACGGCGGCCCTCGCCGCGGGCGCGGTGCGTCGCGGGGTCGTGGCGGCCGGGGTCGCCTGATCGGTGGAAGGTCGACGAGGACCCGCGGTGACCTTCTGGGCACCGCGGGTACCTGCCGCGCAGGCCGGCCGGCACGCTCGGCGGTGCAGGCGTCCCGCTCGGCGGGGGCGGTCCCCCGAACCGCTGCCACGCGGCCGGGGCCTGTGCTTTGATCGCCGGACCGTCCGCGGTGAGCACCACCGGTGCCCGCCGGACGGTGCACGTCGCACAGGCCGCGGACGGCCGGACACGGAAGGTTCTCGATGAGCACGCCACAGGGACCGCACGGCACGCCCCGCCGCGGGGACGATGCCGACACCCCGCAGGCTCCCGACGGGCCGGACTGGGGCACGCCGCCCGCAGGTGGCTGGGGAGGTGGCTGGTCGGCGGAGCCGCAGGCCGGGCAGGGCTGGGGCTCGGCCGGCCGGGACCAGGGTGCGCAGATCGGGTACGGGTCGCCGCAGCACGGCGCGCAGTACGGCGGCGAGCAGTACGAGCAGGCTCGCTACGACCAGCTGCGGTACGACCGGCCGCGGCAGCCCGGATACGGGTCGCACCCGGGCGACCAGCAGTACGGCGGACAGGAGTACGGCGCGCAGCAGTACGGGGACCAGCCGTACGGGGACCGACGGCAGGGCGACCCCGATCAGGGCCGGTCCGGTCACCGACCGGGTGCCGACCAGGGCTGGTCGCCGTCAGGTGGCGCGAAGCAGAACCGGTCGTCTTCGGGCACCGACCGGGGCTGGGATCCCGCCGGCACCGACCAGGGCGGCACGGCGTCGTCGACCGGCGGGTGGCACGAGGACCAGGCCCAAGCCGACCGCGGCCGGGACGCGGGACCCGCCCGCTACGCGGACCGTGCCCCCGAGGACGGTGGCGACCCGGCCCGGGAGCAGCCGCGAGGCAGCCACCGGGACCCGGAGCAGCAGTGGGACCCGGAGCAGCAGTGGGACAGCGCCGGCGGCGGCGAGACCGGGCAGGGCCGGGGCGGCGACCGGCAGGGTCGGCCCGACGGCTCCGTCGACCACGGGCGCCAGCCGGCGTGGTCGGGTGAGCAGGGCTGGTCCCCGGAACACGGCACGCAGGGCCCGCCCGACGAGCAGGCGTGGGCCGGGCACCAGGGCCGACCCGGACAGCAGGGTGGCGAAGCCCCCACGCCGCCGGCCTGGGACCCGCGCGAGGCGCAGGGCGGGTCTCGCCGTTCGCCGGGCCGGCCGGGGCGTTCGCCGCTCCCGTTCGTCATCGGCGGCGTGGTGCTCGTGCTGCTCGTCGCGGCCGCCGTCGTCCTGTTCGTGACGCCGGGCTACCTGACCACCCGCACCCTCGACCAGGGCGCGCTCGACCAGGGCGTCACCCGGATCCTGCAGCAGGACTACAAGCTCGGCGCCACGGACGTGAGCTGCCCGAGCGGGGTCGAGGTCGCGCCCGGGGACGCGTTCACCTGCGACGCGAAGGTCGACGGCGAGGCAGTGAAGGTGCCTGTCACGATCCTGGACGAGGACGGGACGTACCAGGTCGGCCGCGTCTGACCCCGGAACCCGCCGGCCGCTCTCGCGCGCAGGGACGCCGTTCCGCCACCGCCCGGGTAGCGGAGCGACGTCCTTGCATACCTAGGACGCCGCCTTGTGCAGCGCCGTCACCAGCCGCTCCATGGACGACGTCAGGCCCCACCGCTCCGCCAGCGCCACGAGCGCGTCGGGGTCCACGGGCGTCGCGGGCAGGGTGTCCGGCCGGTCCAGGTGCACGGGCGCGTCCTGCACCACCCGCACCACCGGCTCGACGACCTCCAGGTACGGCGCCGCGGCCGCGAGCTTGGACCGCACCGTGGACGCCAGCCGCGTGTCCCCGGCGTCGGTGATCGCGGCGCGCAGCTCCGCCCACGAGCCGAAGCGGCTCACCAGCGTCGCCGCCGTCTTCGCCCCGACACCCGGGACGCCCGGCAGGCCGTCCGAGGGGTCCCCGCGGAGCATCGCCATCTCCGCGTAGGCCTCGCCGGCCCGGCCCACGGGCACCGCGTACTTCTCGGCGACCTCCGCCGGGCCCAGCAGCTCCGCCTTCGCCAGCCCACGGCCGACGTAGAGCAGCCGCACCGGCGTGGGCTCCTCGCGGACGATCTGCATGAGGTCCCGGTCCCCGCTCACCGCGAGCACCGGGTCCACCGACTCGGTGTGCGCGAGCGTCCCGATCACGTCGTCCGCCTCGTGGCCCTCGGCCCCGCCGGTCGCGATCCCCGCCGCGGCGAGGACCTCCAGCAGGATCGGGACCTGCGGGCCGAGCGTGTCCGGGACCTCCTCGGGGATCCCGGCCGGGTTGGTGTCCGCCGCCTGCTCGGCCACCACCCGGTGCGCCTTGTAGGAGGGCAGCGCGGCCACCCGGAACGCGGGCCGCCAGTCCAGGTCCAGGCAGGCGACGAGCCGCGCCGGTCGCTGCTCGCTCACCAGCCGGGAGACCATGTCGCAGAACCCGCGGACCGCGTTCACCGGCGTCCCGTCCGGGGCCGTGATCGACTCCGGGACGCCGTAGTAGGCGCGGAAGTACATGCTGGCGGCGTCGAGCAGCATCACGGGACGGTCGTCGGTCACGGTGAGGGAATATGCCAGTCCCGATCCCGGCGCCACCCGACGACCCGCCCGGAATATCCTCGTCGGCATGACTGCTGCCGTCCCCACCGAGCTGCTCGCCGACCGCCTGCGCCGCGCCGGTGAGGTCGCCGCCGCCCAGGACTCGGACGTCGTGCTGATCACCCCGGGCACCGATCTCCGGTACCTGCTGGGTCACGAGGGCGAGTCCCACGAGCGGCTGACCTGCCTGGTGCTCCCCGCCGCCGGCCACCTGGCCCCGCCGGCGCTGGTGGTGCCGAAGCTGGAGGCTCCCGGGTTCGCCGGGGTGCCGCTGGAGGAGCTCGGCGTCGAGGTGTTGACGTGGACGGACGGCGAGGACCCCTATCTGCTGGTCAGCGACCTGGCGGGCGGTCCGTCCCGGATGGCCGTCGCGGATGGGATGCCCGCCCGGCACGTCCTGCGGCTGCGTGACGCGTTCCCGGAGGTCGGCCAGACGCTCGCGGACCCGATCCTGCGCGAGCTGCGGATGCGTAAGGACGCGGCCGAGGTGGCGCAGCTGCGCGAGGCCGGCGCGGCCATCGACCGGGTGCACGCGCGGATGGCGGAGTTCCTCAAGCCCGGGCGGACCGAGGCGCAGGTCGGCGCGGACATCGCCGGCGCCATCCTCGAGGAGGGGCACGCCGCCGCCGCTTTCGTGATCGTCGGGTCCGGGCCGAACGGCGCCAGCCCGCATCACGACGTGTCCGACCGGGTGATCGAGGGCGGCGACGTCGTCGTCATCGACATCGGCGGGCCGCTGCCCGGCGGCTACAACTCGGACTCCACCCGCACCTACGCGGTCGGCGCCGAGCCGTCCGCCGAGATCCGGGACACCTACGCGGTGCTGCAGGAGGCCCAGGACCGTGCGGTGCGGTTCGTTCGCCCCGGCGTGACGGCCGAGCAGGTCGACGACGCGGCCCGGGCCCCGATCGCCGAGGCGGGCTTCGGCGCGCAGTTCGTGCACCGCACCGGGCACGGCATCGGGCTCGACGTGCACGAGGAGCCCTACATCGTCGGCGGCAACGCACTGCCGCTCGAGCCCGGGATGGCCTTCAGCATCGAGCCGGGGATCTACCAGGAAGGACGCTGGGGCGCCCGCATCGAGGACATCGTCGTGGTCACCGAGGACGGCTGCGAGCAGCTCAACAAGCGCCCCCGGGACCTGGTCGTCCTCTAGGGCCTGTCTCCCGGATCTCCCGCCGGCGTGGATCCGGGAGACAGGCCCTTGGGCCTTCACGCCGCTGCCGACATCATCGGCCGCAGGCCCGGGTTCGCCCGCAGGCCGCCCTGCGGGGTGACCTCGCAGGCGCCCTGCAGCGCCCCGGCCTTCACGAATTCGCCGAGGCACCCGCCCAGGAGGGCGTGCGCCTCG
The DNA here is from genome assembly GCF_025465255.1 of Pseudonocardia sp. Classification (GTDB taxonomy): domain Bacteria; phylum Actinomycetota; class Actinomycetes; order Mycobacteriales; family Pseudonocardiaceae; genus Pseudonocardia. Next base: position 17,993 of record NZ_JAODNI010000168.1, on the reverse strand, counting down.
GCGTTCGGGTGGAAGGACTCCTGGAAGAGGTGCTGGCCGAGGGCGTCGAGCCGGCCATGGACAAGCGCCTGCGGGTCCACCGTGATCCGCCGCTGCCACTCGCCGGCCGTCGTGCCGTGGCTGCACGCCTCGTGCCCCTGCGCGGCGCGGGAGAGGTCCAGGAACCGCACGCCGGTCCGCTCCGCGACCCCGCGCAGCGCCTCGGCGAGCTGTGGGAACGCGACCGTACGACCCCAGCCCGCGTCCGGGCGGCTGAGCGGGCAGCCCTCCACCCCGTGCAGCGGCCCCATGGCCTCGGTGACCGGGGACGCGTAGGACGCCAGGACGAACGCGTAGCCGTCGTCGGCGTACCCGGCGTCCCGCATGGCCTGCTGGACGTCCCGCACCGCCGTCTCGACGTGCGGGGCCATCGCCGCGAGCCGTCCGGCCCACTGCGGCCCGACGGTGTCCCGGCACGGCGCGACGGTCGGGTCCACGAAGGTCCGGATGCACGCCACCGCGGTGCGGGTCAGCGCCGGTTCGTCGTTCGCGCCGACCTGCAGCGTGACGGCCACGACCCGGTGGGTCCGGGCGACCTCCCGCAGCCGCGCGGCCTGCGATCCCTCGCCGTTCCGCCCGGCCGCGCCGAACCCGACGTCCGCCGAGTCCGCTCCCGAGCACGCCAGGTTGATCCCGGCGTCCGCCAGCCCCGTCCGGTGCACGAACGCGTTCGACGAGCGGTGGCACCAGTTCCCGTTCTCGCCGCGGGTGCCGGGCTCGTAGGCGTCCGCCCCCTCTCCGGAGGCGGTGCTGTCCCCGAGCGCGACGACGGCGGTCGGCAGGGGCGCCTCCGCCCACGCGGGCGGGCCGACGGCGGGGAGCAGCAGGAACGTCGTCAGCACGACCAGGGGAGCGGCACGGAGGCGGCGGAAGCGGGGCACGGACCGGACGTTATGGCGATCATGGAACCCGGACCAGCACCTCGTCGGGTGCCTGTGGACGAGATCGGGTGATCCGTCGTCCGGCGCAGTCGTCTGACACCCGAACAGATGCTGCATACCCCCGAACAGCCCTGTGGTTGTCCACAGCCGCGCCTCCGGGGGAACTCGGGGGGCGTATCGGGGCGTTCCCGGAGGAGAAACCACCCCGGTACCGGCACCGTGGTTCCTGCAGCGACGAGATCCGCCGCTGATGCGAAGAAGGAGTCCTCGTGGCGACCACCCTCACCCGTCCCCGCCAGGGAGCGATCATCGCCGGCGTCTGCGCCGGCCTCGCGGAGCGCTTCGGCTGGAACGTCTCCGTCGTCCGCCTGCTGTTCCTGCTGTCGCTCATCCTTCCCGGCTCGCAGGTGATCGTGTACGCGATCCTGTGGCTGCTCATGCCGCGGCGCCCGTACTGACGGGCCGGCGGGGCTGATAGACCTGCGGGTGTGCCCCGCACCCTGCTGACCGGACTCCGGACACCCGGAGCGTGCCCCACGGCGTTGGAGGTCGCGGACGGCCGGATCACCTGGGTCGGCCCGGCCGCCGACGCCGCGGACCGCGCCGCCGGTGCGGCGGTGCAGGACTGGCACGGCGCCACCGTCACGCCGCCCTTCGTCGACGCGCACGTGCACGCCACGGCGTCCGGGCTGCTGATCGACGGCCTGGACCTCACCGAATGCCGGACCCCCGGGCAGCTGCTCGACGCGGTGGCCGCGGCCCCGCCCGCCGCGGTCCTCTGGGGCCACGGGTGGGAGGAGAACCGCTGGTCACCGGTCCGGGTGCCCACCCGCGCCGAGCTCGACCGCGCCGCGAGCGGACGGCCCGTCTACCTCAGCCGGATCGACGTCCACTCCGCGCTGGTCTCCACCGCCCTGGTGGACCGCGCACCCGGGACCGTCGGCGCCGAGGGCTGGAGCCCGGACGGCCCGCTCGCCGCGGCCGCCCACCATCACGTCCGCCGGGCCGCGCTCGCCGCCCTCGACTCCGGCCAGCGCCGCGCCGCGCAGCGGGCCTTCCTGGACCTGGCGGCGAGCCGCGGCGTCGGCACCGTCCACGAGTGCGCGGGCCCGGACGTCTCCGGCCGGGACGACCTCGCAGACCTCCTCGGCGCGGACCTCCTCGGCGCGGACAGCGGCGTGGAGGTCGTCGGCTACTGGGGTGAGGCGGTCGGCACTGCGGACGAGGCGCGCGACCTCGTGGCGCGGACCGGCGCCGCGGGCCTCGCCGGAGACCTGTTCGTGGACGGCTCGATCGGCTCCCGCACGGCGGCTCTCCGCGAGCCCTACACGGACGCCCCCGGCTGCCGCGGCAACCGCTACCTCGACGCCGACGCCGTCGCCGCCCACCTCGTCGCCTGCACCCGCGCCGGCATCCGGGCAGGCTTCCACGTCATCGGCGACAGGGGAGCGGACCTCGTCCTCGCCGGGCTCGACGCCGCGGCCGCCGCGACGTCACCGGAGGCCGTCCGGGCCGCCCGGCACCGGCTCGAGCATCTGGAGATGGTCGACGCCCGACAGATCGCCCGGCTCGCCGAGCTCGGTGTCGTCGCGAGCGTCCAACCCGCCTTCGACGCCGCCTGGGGCGGGCCGGCGGGCATGTACGCCACCCGGCTCGGCCCGGCCCGGGCCGCCACGATGAACCCGTTCGCGCAGCTCCACGCCGCGGGTGTCCCCCTCGAGTTCGGCTCGGACTCGCCCGTGACGCCCGTCGACCCGTGGGCGGGCGTCCGTGCGGCCGTCGAGCACACCAACCCCGACCTCGCCGTGGATCCCGGCACCGCCCTCGCCGCGCACACCGGCGGCGCACAGCTGCGCGAGGGAGCGCCCGCGAGCTACGCCCTCTGGGACGGCGCCACGTGCCTGCGCCTGGTCCGTGCCGGCCGCACGCTGCACGAGACACGCCGCTGAGCCCCGACGCGCCGGGATCCGGGGCGGCTGTGGCATCATCTGCCCCGTGATTCGCCGGACCAGCTGCCGCCCCGTCACCGGGCTCTGCTGTCCGGGGTCCTGTCGCACCTCGCGCTGAACCCCCGGAACCGTCCGCCCGGCCGCTCGAGCGGCCCCGCACGTCTGCGAACACCCTTCATGCTTCCTGCAGTCGACCTGTCCGGTCACACCGTCCTCGCCCTGCACCCGCACCCGGACGACGAGGCGATCTTCACCGGGCTCACCCTGCGCCGCCTCGCGGACGCCGGCGCCCGCGTCGTCCTCGTCATGGCCACGTCCGGGGACCTCGGCGAGGCGCTCGTCCCGCTCGCGGCCGGCGAGTCCGTCGCCCAACGCCGCATCCGTGAGCTCGAGGACGCGGCCGAGATCCTGGGCGTCGCCCGCCTCGTGATGTTGAACCGCCGGGACTCCGGCCTCCCCGGGGACCCGAGCAACCACCACCCGCTCGCCCTGGCCGCCGCCGAGCCGCTCGCGCTGGCCAGCCGGATCGCCGAGCTGGCGGATGCCGAGGGCGCCGGCACCCTGATCGTCGACGACGAGCTGGGCGTCTACGGCCACCCGGACCACCGGATGTCCGGGGTCGTCGGGTCCATCGCAGGCGAGCTGACCGGCGCCACCGTCTACCGGACGACCGTCGACCGCGAACACCTGCACGTCACCGCCCCGGGCGGGCACCTGGTGCACGGCGCGGCCCGCGCCGCGGACGTCGACTTCGGGCGGGTCACCGCGGAGATCGGCCTGGCCGTGACCGGCGACGAGCGGCACCTCGCCGCCAAGCGCGCGGCCATCCTCGCCCACGCCAGCCAGGTCACCCCGGACGACGTCCCGGAGACCGGTTTCGCCGCCGCCTACGGCTACGAGTGGTTCCGCCGGACCGCCGGCGCCGCCGGCGCGCTCGACCTGCTCGGCAACGCGCACCTCATCGGGCCCGCGGTCCGGGCGCACGCCCTCACACCCGCCGCCGGCTGAGCGCCGTACGCTCGTCCGGTGGCCGCCCCGACCCTCGACCCACCCGCGGACGCCGCCCCGACCCCGCTCCGCTCGCGGCTGCTCGCGCCGACGCTCGCCCGGGTCCTGGTCGCCGTCGGCGCGGGCCTGCTCCTCTACGCGACGTTCCCGCCCCGCCCCCTCTGGTGGCTCGCGCCCGTGGCCTACGGCCTGCTGTTCGCCGTCGTGCGGCACGTCCGGGCCCGCCGCGGGTTCCTCCTCGGGTTCCTCTTCGGACTCGCGTTCCTGCTGCCGCTGCTCAGCTGGACCGGCGGGATGGTCGGGGCGCTGCCCTGGATGGCGCTGTGCGTGTTCGAGGCGCTCTTCCTCGGCCTGGCCGGTGCGGGGACGGCCGTGGTCTCCCGGCTGCGCGGGGCCGCGCTCTGGGCCGCCGCGGTGTGGGTCGGGATCGAGGCGGTCCGGGGTCGGGTGCCGTTCGGGGGGCTGCCGTGGGGGCGCGCCGGGTTCGGGCAGCCGGAGGGCCTCTTCCTCCCGACGGCGTCGATCGGCGGCGTCCCGCTGCTCTCGTTCGTCACGGTGCTCGCCGGGTTCGCGCTGGCCGAGATCGTCCGCCGGCTGGTCCGTCGGGAGATCCGCGGCGCCGCCGTCCCGGCGGTGCTCCTGGTCCTCGCCCTGGCCGCCGGGCCCGTCGCATCCCTGGTCCCCGCCACCGTCGACGGTCCGGAGCGCACGGTGACCATCGCCGCGGTCCAGGGCAACGTGCCGCGGCTGGGCCTGGAGTTCAACGCGCAGCGCCGCGCGGTGCTGGACAACCACGTCCGCGTCACCGAGCAGCTCGCCGCGGACATCGCCGCCGGCCGGCAGGCCCAGCCGGACGTCGTGATCTGGCCGGAGAACTCCTCGGACATCGACCCGTTCCGCAACGCGGACGCCGCCGCCGAGATCAGCCGGGCCGCCGCGCTGGTGAAGGCCCCGATCCTGGTCGGCAGCGTGCTCGTGAACGCGGACCGGACCACCAGCAACTCCGTGCTCCTGTGGGACCCCGTCTCGGGGCCCGTCGCCCGCAACGACAAGCGGCGCATCCAGCCCTTCGGCGAGTACATGCCGTGGCGCTCGTTCTTCCGGCTGTTCTCCAGCTGGGTCGACCGGGCGGGCAACTTCGTGCCCGGGCCGGGCCCCGGGGTCTTGGACGCGGCCGGGATCCCGGTGGGCATCACCATCTGCTGGGAGGTCGCGTTCGACGACCTCGTCGCGGACAGTGTCGACGCCGGCGCGACCGTCCTCGCGGTGCCGAGCAACAACGCGACGTTCGGGCTGAGCGAGATGACCTACCAGCAACTGGCCATGTCGAAGATCCGTTCCGTGGAACACGATCGGTCCTCGATCGTCGTCACGACCAGTGGCGTGTCCGCGGCGATCACGCCGGACGGTACGGTGACCGCCAGTACCGGGCAGTTCGTGCCCGGAACTCTGGTCGATTCAACGGTGCTGCGCGACACCACTACCCTGGCATCGCGGTTGCGGTCGGTACCCGAGTGGATGCTGACCGTCGTCGGCGTGGTGGCGATCGGCACGGCGGTCCTGGCTGGCCGTCGCCGGCGCACGGACCCCGCCGTCGTCGGGGCACCGGCGGCCAGGGGAGCCCATGGTGAGAGTGGGCCCACGGTGAGAGAGGACGAGGATGGCTGAGCCCCCGGGCCCGGTACTGGTGGTGATCCCCACGTACGAGGAGCGGGAGAACCTCGGACCGATCGTGACGCGGCTGCACGCCGCCGTACCGGCGGCGGACGTCCTCGTGGTCGACGACGCGAGCCCGGACGGCACGGGCGAGCTCGCCGAGGAGATGGCGGCGGCGGACCCACGGATCCGCGTGCTGCACCGCCCGGGCAAGGCCGGCCTCGGCGCCGCGTACCTCGCCGGTTTCCGGCACGCCCTGTCCGGCGAGCACCAGGTCGTCGTCGAGATGGACGCGGACGGCTCGCACGCCCCCGAGGACCTGCCCTCCCTGCTCGCCGCGCTGACCGACCCGGGGGCGGACCTCGTGCTCGGGTCCCGGTACGTCGACGGCGGCGAGGTCGTGAACTGGCCCACGCACCGCGAGTGGATCTCGCGCAGCGGCAACATCTACTCCCGGCTCGCGCTCGGCGTGCCGATCCGGGACATCACCGGCGGCTATCGCGTGTTCCGGCGCCAGGTGCTCGAGGAGCTCGACCTCGAGAACGTCTCGTCGCAGGGGTACTGCTTCCAGGTGGACATGGCCTGGCGCGCCTACCAGGCCGGGTTCCGCGTCCGCGAGGTGCCGATCACCTTCGCCGAGCGCGAGCGCGGCTCGTCGAAGATGAGCAGCGCGATCGTGGGGGAGGCGCTGCTGCGCGTCACGCAGTGGGGCCTCGCGCACCGCCTGCGCAGACTCCGCCGCAAGCCCGAGGAGACGACGAACGAGGGCTCCGTCCCGGCCTGACCCGGTCTGCCCCGATCCGTGGCCCGTGGAAGGCTCTCCGCCATGGCGGAGGAGCGCGAGACGCTGACCTGGGACCTGTTCGGGACGGCGTCGCGTGAGCTGGCGGTGCAGGTCGCGGACAGCGGTTACCGGCCGGACATCATCCTGTCGATCGCCCGCGGCGGGCTCTTCGTCGCGGGCGCCCTCGGCTACGCCCTCGGTGTGAAGAACCTGCACGTCATGAACGTCGAGTTCTACACCGGCGTGGGCGAGCGCCTCCCGATGCCGGTCGTGCTGCCGCCGGTGCCGAACGTCGTCGACCTGTCCGGTGCGAACGTCCTCGTGGCGGACGACGTCGCGGACACCGGCGCCACGCTGAAGCTGGTCCGGGACTTCTGCGGGGACAAGGTCGCCGAGGTCCGCACCGCCGTCGTCTACGAGAAGCCGCACAGCGAGGTGGCCTGCGAGTACGTGTGGCGCCGGACGGGCCGGTGGATCAACTTCCCCTGGTCGACCCTGCCGCCCCTGGTCGACGAGCCCGGCCAGGTCGTGGACGCCTAGGTCGGGCTAGAGCGCCGCCAGCTCGGCGACCAGGTCGTCGAGGCCCAGCGAGCCCTGGGACAGCGCCGCCATGTGCCAGCGCTTCGGGTCGAAGTCCGCGCCCTGTCGCGTGCGGGCGGCCTCCCGGCCCGCCAGCCAGGCCCGTTCGCCGAGCTTGTAGCTGATGGCCTGCCCCGGGCCGCCGAGGTAGCGCAGCAGCTCGCTGTCCAGGAACTCCGGGTCCCGCCCGCTGTGCGCGCCGAAGAACGCCCGCGCCAGGTCGTGGGTCCACGTCTCGCCGGCCCCGATCGGGGAGTCCGCCGGGACGGCCAGCTCGAGGTGCATGCCGATGTCGACGACGACGCGGATCGCCCGCATCATCTGCGCGTCGAGGTAGCCGAGCCGCTCACCGGGGTCGGTGACGTAGCCGAGCTCGTCCATCAGACGCTCGGCGTAGAGCGCCCAGCCCTCGACGTTCGCGCTGACCATGCCGACCTCGGTGGTCTGCAGCGTGGACAGCTCGCCCGAGCGGTGGGCCCACTGCGCGAGCTGCAGGTGATGGCCCGGGACGCCCTCGTGGTACCAGGTGCTGACCAGGTCCCACATCGGGAACCGGGTGCGGCCGAGCGTCGGCAGCCAGGTGCGGCCCGGGCGGGCGAAGTCGAGCGACGGCTGGGTGTAGTACGGGGCGGCCGCGCTGCCTGCGGGCGCGATCCGCGCCTCGACCCGCTTCAGCGGCGGGGCCAGGTCGAAGTGGGTGCCGTCGAGCACGGTGATCGCCTTGTCCATGAGCGCCTGCAGGTGCTCCCGGACGGCCTCGACACCCTCGATCGCCGGACCATCCGTGTTCAGGTACGCCATCGCCTCGCTCGCGGTGAGCCCCGGCCGCACCCGCTCCGCCTCGGCCGCCATCTCGCCGCGCAGCCGCAGGAACTCCGACCAGCCCCACTCGTAGGCCTCGCGGGCGTCGATGTCCGCGCCGTTCCAGCGGCGGGCGGCGATCCGATAGCGCTCCTCGCCGACGGCGTCCGGAGTGCCCTCGGCGGCGGGCCGGTACTCCCGGGCGAGGACGTTGCGCAGCGCCGCGACGGCCTCGGCCGCCGAGCGCGCGCCGGCGTTCAGCTCGGACCGCAGGGCGGCGGGGACGTCCGCGTCGTCGGTGAAGGTGGCGAACCAGCCGCGGCCGTCCCCGGCCGCGACCCAGGTCTCCAGCTGCGCGACGACGGCGTCGACCTGCCGGGGCGCGGCGAGCAGCTCGTGCCGGGCGCCCTCCCGCAGGGACTCGACGTAGCCCCCGAACGCCGCCGGGACGGCCGCGAGCCGGCGCGCGACCGCCTGCCAGTCGTCCTCGGTGGCGGTGGGCATCAGGGTGAACGCCATCCGCACCTCCTGGACCGGGCCGAACAGCGTCTGCACGTTGCGGAGCCGTTCACCGGCGGCGCTCGAGGCGAGCTGGGCGCCGAGGCGCTCCCGGAGCAGCCGGGCGCAACGCCGCTCGTCGTCCCCGTCGACGCCGGCGGCCTCGACGGCGTCGAGCGAGGTCAGGGTGTCCAGGGCGAGGGCGTCGAGCGCCTCGCCGCCCGCGGGGGAGAGGTCGGGCAGCCGGTCAGCACCCTCGGCCAGGCCGATCGAGGTGGCCAGCAGCGGGTCCAGGGTGGCCTGCGCGGTGACATGGGCGTCGGCGAGGTCACGGATCCGCCTGGAGGCCGCGGGGGTGTCGGGCATGGCCCCATCCTGGTGACCTGCCCCGGACACGACGAAGCCGGGCCCCACGGGAGGTGGCCCGGCTTCGTGGTGTCTGCGCGCGCGTCAGCGGTGCATCGGGGAGGTCACGCGATCTCGGCGCGACGCTCCCGCAGCAGCTCCAGGCGCTCCGAGAGGAGCTCCTCGAGCTCGGCGATCGAACGCCGCTCCAGGAGCATGTCCCAGTGCGTACGCGGCGGCTTGGTCTTCTTCTGCTCGGGCTCGACACCGTCCACCCGGCGTCCGAGCCCGCCCTGCGGGGACTCCCACGTGGCGGGGGCCTCCGCGTCGTTCGCGAACGGCACCTCGAACTCGTGTCCGTTGGACAACGCGTAGCGCACCATCTGTCGCGGCGCCAGGTCGTGGTTACGGTCGGTCTCGTAGCTGACAGCCCCGAGCCGGCTGCCACGAAGCACGCGGTCGGCCATGCGTCATCCTCCCCATCTCAAAGCCGAGAGGGCGGCACCCCTCGACGGTCACGTCGTCGCCACCCGGTGTAACGTCTGCTGCCAGGCGTCCATTCCCGAGCGGGGCGCATTCACTCACCGTGCCGTCGGCGTGTACCCGACGGCGGTTCATGGCTGCCCGAGGTGAGAGTGTCCACCATCCGGCCCTCTGACACACGCTGATGTGACCTGTCAGCCAACTGTGACTTAGGTCACCGGTTCTCGCGCGTTATTAACATTGACGCCCGTTTCTCGTTACCCATTGCTTGCCGGGGATCGCTCTATCGTCGAGTTGTCGCAGGTCAGATGGTCCGTGACGGCAGGGACGCGGGGGATCAGGCGGCCGGCGCGAGGGCAGGTGCGGGTGCCCGGACCTTCCAGAGCGCCAGCACGCCGAGCGCGAGGACGAGGAGGATCCCGGCCATCCCCGCCCGGTCGGTCGCGAACAGGTACGTGAAGAGCCCGACGAGCGTCGGTGCGATGAAGGACACGGCCCGGCCGGTCGTGGCGTACAGGCCGAAGAGCTGGCCCTCCTGGCCCGCCGGGGTGAGCCGGGCGAGGTAGGTGCGCGACGACGACTGGGCCGGCCCGACGAACAGGCACAGCGCGAGCCCGAAGATCCAGAACGCGGTCGGCCCGGACAGGAACAGCAGCACGACGCCGGCGGCGATCATCCCGATCAGCGACCCCGCGACGACGATCTTCGGACCGCGCCGGTCGTCGAGCCAGCCACCGGCGAGTGCCCCGGCCGCGGAGACCACGTTCGCCGCCACCCCGAAGATCAGGACGTCGTCCGCGGCGATGCCGTAGACCGTCACCGCGAGGACCCCGCCGAAGGTGAAGACCGCGGCGAGGCCGTCCCGGTAGAGCGCGCTCGCGGCGAGGAAGTAGACGGTGTGCGGGCTGGCGCGGTAAAGGTCCCGCAGGTCCCGGAAGAGCTTGCGATAGCTGGCGGCCACCCCGAGCCGCGGCGGCCGCTCGAGGGCCGCCGGGGCCTCCGGGACCATCCGGAACAGCGGGATCGCGAACACCGCGAACCAGATGCCGGAGAGCAGCGCGACGAGCCGGATGTTGAAGCCGTCCTCGGTGCTGACTCCGAGCAGGCCCCCGTCGTTCGCGATCAGCAGGACGTACGCCGCCAGCAGGGCGACGATCCCCCCGAAGTAGCCCATCGACCAGCCGAAACCGGAGACGCGCCCGATCGTCTCGGGCGTGGAGATCTGCCGGAGGATCGCGTTGTAGCTGACGACGGCGAGCTCGTAGAACAGCGACGCGCCACCGAGCAGGAGCAAGCCGAGCCACAGGTAGTGGTGGTCCGCCCGGACGGCGATCATCGCAAGCAGGCACAGGACGCAGGCGGCGGTCCAGAGGCCCGTCGAGCGCAGGCGGCGGCCGGCACGGTCCGCGGACTGGCCGATGACCGGCGCCATCAGGGCGACGACCAGGCCGGACGCCCCGATCGCCCAGCCGAGCCAGCTGTTGGCGCTGATCGGGCCGGGGAGCTCCTTGCCGACCGAGTCCGTCAGGTAGACCGAGAAGACGAAGGTCAGCACGATGACGTTGAAGCCCGAGGAGCCCCAGTCCCAGAGACCCCAGGCGACGATCCGACGTCGCGTGCCCGCGTCCTTCTCCGGCGCCTGGCTGTTCATCCGCGCACCTTATCCGCAGGATGGATCAACCGGGCCATTCGCCGCGGGACCTCAGCACGTCCCGCAGCACGTCGGGGCGGTCGCTGAGCAGGCCGTCGACGCCGAGGTCCAGCAGCTGTCGCATCTCCGCCTCGTCGTTCACGGTCCACACGTGCACCTCGATGTCCCGCCGGTGCGCCTCGCGAAGCAGCTCCCGGTCCACCACCCGCAGCGTCCCGAGTGCGCGGGGCAGCTGCGCCAGCCCGCCGGCGACCCTCGGCAGCAGCGGGCTGACCACGCCGGTCGGCCCCGGGACGGCCTTCAGCCACGCCCGGCCGCGCAGCCCGATCGCGGCGCTCTGCCCCATCGAGGTCAGCAACCGGCCGCCACCGGCGGCGCGGGCCCGGCGCAGCCGCGCCTCGTAGAAGGCGCCGAGGCACACGCGGTCCCAGGCGTCGAGGTGCTCCAGGACGGCGAGGGTCGGCAGGACGACCGCGTCCGACTTCAGCTCGATGGTGAACCGGGTGGTCGGGAGCGTGCTCAGGACGGTCTCCAGGCGCGAGATCGGCTCCCGGCCCGCGACCAGGGCGGACCCGATCTCCGCCGCGGGCAGCCGGGACAGCGCGCCGTGGCCGTCGGTGGTGCGGTCCAGCGTCGGATCGTGATGGACCATCGCGACGCCGTCGGCGCTCGCATGCACGTCCATCTCGATGTAGGAGAAGCCCTCGTCCACCGCCCGGACGAACCCGGCGAGGGTGTTCTCGCACCCGGCGAGCTCGCCGATGTGCCAGCCGCGGTGCGCGTAGGCCCGCGGATAGGGTCCGTCGAGGTACGGATGCCGGTCTCCCACGCGTGAACCCTGCCACCCCGGCCCGGTCACCTGCGCCGGGGGAGTCGTTGACGATCGGTGAACAACAGGGGTCCGAGCAGGTCACCGTGCTCGTCGAGACGGCCGGGCAGGTCGTCCAGGGTGAAGATCAGGTTCTCCGGCCGGCGGCACGCCCGGACCTCCTCCCACGTCACCGGGGTGGCGACGGTCGGGAGGGGCCGCCCGCGCAGCGAGTAGCTGGCGACGGTGGTCTTCGCGGTGTCGTTCTGGCTCCAGTCCACGAACACCCGCCCCCGGCGCCTCGCCTTGGCCATCACGGCGACGACGCGCCGTGGCTCCTGTCTCGCGAGCCGTTCGGCGACGTCCTTCGCGAACTCGACCGTCCTCTCCGGTTTCGACACGGTGACGGGCAGGTAGAGGTGGAGTCCCTTCCCGCCGGACGTGCGCGGGTAGGCCTGCAGGTCGTCCTCGGCGAGGAGGTCCGCGATGAGCTCGGCGACGCGGCAGCAGTCGACGACCGTCGTCCCCTCGCCCGGGTCGAGGTCGAAGACGACCAGGTCCGGGTTGCGCCGCCCACCCCGCGGGCCCACCTTCCACTGCGGGACGTGCAGCTCCAGCGCCGCGAGGTTCGCGGCCCACGCGAGCCCCTCCACACTCTCGATCAGCGGGAACTCCGCGTTCTCCGACCGCCCGCCCGGCGTGCCGACCCGGACGGTCCGGATCCAGGGCGGCGCGTGCCGGGACACGTCCTTCTCGAAGAACGACGGCTTCTCGACGCCGTCCGGCCAGCGGACCATCGTCACCGGCCGGCCCTCGAGGTGCGGCAGCATCACGTCGGCGACGGTCAGGTAGTACGCCAGGACGTCCGCCTTCGTCGTGCCGATGAGCGGGTAGAGCACCTTGTCCGGGTTCGTCAGCTTCGCCCGCCCGACCTTGGTCGGGACCGGCGGCCGCGGCGGCGGCGCGCGCACGCCGGCCTCGATCCAGTTCCCGCTGGGCCCGGCCTCGTACGGGGCGTCGACGCGCTTCGCGACGACGCCCGGCAGCCCCTGGTCCCGCGCGGCGGCGAGCACCGCGTCCGGGTCGGTCGCCGGGAAGACGGGTGCGACCCGCCAGTGCGGCCCGGTGAGCGGCAGCTCCTCGAGCAGCCTCCGGCGTTCGCGGAACGGCAGGCAGCGGGTGTCCCGCCCGTCGAGGTACAACAGATCCGAGAGCCACAGCTCGCCGGCCTTCGTCAGCTCGGCGTCGAGCAGCATCGACGTGGCGCCCAGCGACGGGCCGAGCTCCCGCAGGGTCGGGGCCGTGATCTCCTCGCCGTCCGCGGTCACGACGGCCCGGCCGCCGTCGACGCGCACCATCACCCGGCGGCCGCCGAAGCGGATCTGCAGCACCCACTCGTCGCCCGTGGGGAGCTCGCCGGGAACGGCCTCCATCGGCGTGACGTCCCGGGGGAGAGGGGAGTGGCCGCTGACGGGCTCCGAGCGGCGCAGTATCCAGCCGTCCCGGCGCTGCCGGTTGCTGCGGATCAGCACGAACCGGCCCTGCGTGCGTTCGCCGTGCAGCCGGAAGGCGACCTCGCGGTCCGACCACTTCTCCGCCTCGTACGTGCCGCGGTCCCAGATGGTCATCCGGCCGCCGCCGTACTCACCCTTCGGGATCTCCCCGGAGAACTCGAGGTACTCCAGCGGGTGGTCCTCGGTGCGGACGGCGAGCCGGACGGTCTCGGTGTCCGCCGGAAGGCCCTTCGGGACGGCCCAGGAGGCCAGGACGCCGTCGTGCTCGAGGCGCAGGTCCCAGTGCAGGGCGCGGGCGTGGTGCTCCTGGACGACGAACCGGTCGCCGCTTCCCGCGGCGGGCTCCTCGTCCGGGATCGGCTCCGGGGTCCGGTGCCGGTCACGCTTGCGGCGGTACTCGTCGAGCGGCACATGAACGAGCCTAACCAGGCAGCGCGGGTGAAGCGGGTCTTGTCAGCAGGGGATGCCGAATGGCAGCATAGGCTTACCTGACTGAAGGGTGGCCTGCATGTACGTGTGCATCTGCGCGGCGGTGACGGACGTCGAGCTGCGTGACTGCATCGGCGAGGGCGCCCGGACCGTGGAGGAGATCGGCGAGGCCTGCGGCGCCGGCACGGGGTGCGGTTCGTGCCTGAACGCCGTGGACGTCCTGCTGGCCACGGAGCTCGCACCGTCGGAGATCGCAGGCCTCCCGCTCACGGCGTGACGCACCGTAGGATCCGATTCCCCAGCGTCACCTCCGCAGAGGGATGCCTACCCGATGCCCAGTCCGCCCTGCATGGTCCCGGCAGGTCAGAAGCCACTAGCGTCGGCGTCGCCCTTCGAGTGCGACGACCGTGAGGACCTTTCATGCGTGGCGACCCCGAGATCATCTCGTTGCTCAACGACCAGCTCACGAGCGAGCTGACCGCGATCAACCAGTACTTCCTGCACGCGAAGATGCAGCAGAACTGGGGCCTCACGAAGCTCGCCGCGTACACCCGGGCCGAGTCCATCGACGAGATGAAGCACGCGGAGATCATCACCGACCGCATCCTCTTCCTCGAGGGCCTGCCGAACTACCAGCGCCTCGGGACGCTGCGGATCGGGCAGACCGTCAAGGAGCAGCTGGAGGCGGACCTGCAGATCGAGCTCGCCGTCGTCGAGCGCCTGCGCCCGGGAATCACGATGTGCCGCTCCAAGGCGGACCACACGACGGCCAACCTGTTCGAGGAGATCCTCGCCGACGAGGAGCACCACATCGACTACATCGAGACGAACCTCGAGCTCATCGAGCGCCTCGGCGAGCAGCTCTACCTGGCGCAGCTGGTGGACCAGCCGCCGACCCCCGGCTGAGTCGGCGACGCACGGTCCCTGCGCCGCAGGGGTTCCGGGCCGGGACTGTCATAACATCCGTGCCGGATACCGGTTCGCCGCGCGAGAGCGGGCGATCGAAGATATGTTCGATCCCATGACGGATCAGAACAGCGCTCCGCAGCAGACCGGGCCGGCCGAGAAGGACCCGGACGACTGGACGACCGGCGACGAGCCGATGACCGGCCCGCAGCGCTCGTACCTCGAGACGCTGACCCAGCAGGCCGGCGAGGACGCGGCGGAGGATCTCGACGGCCTCAGCAAGGCGGACGCGTCCAAGCGGATCGACGACCTCCAGGCGAAGACCGGTCGCGGCAACTAGACCCACGGGGCGCCTGCCGCGCGACGGGACATCGGCCGCGCGGCAGGGCCCTGAGCGGCGCTTTCGCCCCGTCCCACGGCCTTCTACATTGAGCCGATAATCGACGTTATGACAATTCGAGGCATTCCCGCCCCAGCCACGTCCGTGGGTGACCTCGTCGCTAGCGGGCGAGTACCGCGGCGTCCTGACCCTCCAGCACCGCCTTCACGGCGCTCGCGTGCCACTTCGTCCCGCCCCGGCCGGTGAGGACGCCGTCCGCTTCCAGGCCGGCGCCGATCTTCCGGAGGGACGCGCCGTCCCGGTGCTCCTGCACGATGCGCGCGATGGTCTCGGTGGACAGTCCCGACGGACGGCCGAGACGGACACCGGTGGCCTTCTT
Source organism: Pseudonocardia sp. (assembly GCF_025465255.1). GTDB lineage: Bacteria > Actinomycetota > Actinomycetes > Mycobacteriales > Pseudonocardiaceae > Pseudonocardia. Next base: position 2,943 of record NZ_JAODNI010000168.1, on the reverse strand, counting down.
CGCCGCCAGGGCCTCGCGGGTGCGCTGCCCGGTGAGGCGACGCTCGTACTGCGCGCTGTTCGCGATGGTGTTCGCGACGAACTCCCCCGCCGGGGTGGAGGTGTCGACTCCGAGGTCCAGGAGGACCAGTCGCCACTTCTTCTCCGTGGCCCGCTCGAGGAGCTCCGCGAAGTCCGTGACCGACCGGGACACGCGGTCGAGCTTCGAGGCCATGAGGACGTCCGCGTCTCCACGGTCCAGGCGGGCCAGGGCCTCGATCAGGGCGGGGCGCTTCAGGGTTCCGCCGGACAGCCCCTCGTCCGCGACGATGGTCAGGTCCCACCCCCGCCGGGCGGCATCTGTCATAAGGGCTTCGCGCTGAGCGTCCAGGCCGGCGCCGGACTCCACCTGTCCCCCGGTGCTCACCCGGACGTACCCGATGGCCCGGACGATCTCCTTCTTCGCGCTGCCCATGCCTCGACTGTACAGTAAAGGGTCGTCTACTGAACAGGCGGATCCTGTACGCCGCCCGGCCGGTCCGTGGGCAGGGACTCCAGGGTGTCCACGGCACCGAGGAGGTAAGCCCTCTGCACCTCGTCGGCGGCGATCTCGCCCGAATCGATCTCATGGATGAGCGCGCGCAAGGCTTCCGCTGGATCGGTCACGGCTCCCCACTCCCCTCCTCGGCGACGTCTGACTCCGAGAGACTGTGAACGTAGCCGACCCGAGCATCAGGTCTTCCCCGAACGAGCAGTCCGCGCAGGGTGCGGCGAGTCCCGCTCGCGATGTCGATCACCCGCACCGGGGCCCGGATCCGGGTGCGGCGAAGGTGAGGGACGTGCCCACGGCGTTCGGCACGAACGCCTCGGGCAGCGCCGCCGCCAACCGGTGCTGCGCCTTCCAGCCCGTGCAGTGGGCGATGTTCACCGCACCGGCGTGCCCGCAGCCGGTGAGCACGACGAGTCCCCGTCCGCGGACGTGGACCACCAGCGCCTGCGGCCGATCCGTTGATCCTCGACCTCGCTCAGCGTCGGCAGCTCCCACGGCGGCTGGTCGGGCAGGGCGAAGCGGCGCCGGCTCCACACCAGCGGATGGAATCGACGACGCGCTCCTCCCCTACCGTTCGGCTGACCAGCTTCAACGCCAGATCAGGCGGCTCCTTCGCCGATGAACTCCTCGGCGTAGAACCGCCGCACGCCCTCCTGCCCCTGCGCACCGATCAGCGTGGGCAGGTGGACGACAGAGGGCTCCGGCACCATCGTCGCCATGGTCGCGTCGACGTCGCGCAGCGCGAACTCCCCCGCGGTGTGCTCGTCCCACAACCGCGCCATCTCCTCGGGCCCCATGCCGACCACCGTGCCCGGGACGCCGACGGCGCACCAGGGGCGCACGGCTCAGCCTGATGGCTTCAGCGCGCGCCGGCCACGAGCGCCCGCACCTCCGGCGCTCCGTCCGCGTCGAGCGCGGCGGCGGCGAGGGCCCGGGCAGTGGGCAGGTGCACCGCCCGCACGGCGTCCTTCACGACGGCGACCGCGGGCGCGGCGACGCTGAGCTCCCGTACCCCGAGCCCGACGAGCAGGGGCACCGCCGCCTCGTCGGCGGCACTCTCGCCGCACACCGCGACCAGCGCGCGATCCCCTGCCCCCCGGCACACCGCGTCGACGAGCCGCAGCACGCCGGGGTCGAGCGGGTCCGCCAACGCCGCCAACGCCGGGTTGCCGCGCTCGGCCGCCAGCGCGTACTGGGTGAGGTCGTTGGTGCCGATCGAGAGGAAGTCGAGGTGCCGGGCGAGGACGCGGGCCTTCAGCGCGGCCGCCGGCACCTCGACCATGATCCCGACCTGGAGCTCGGCCGGGCGGCCGCGGCCCTCGCGGGCGATCGCGTCGTCCAGCGCCGCCAGCGCGGCCTGCACCTCGGGGAGGGTGCTGACCATCGGGAACATCACGCTGACCGGGGTCTCGTGCGCGACGCGCACCGCGGCGAGCAGCTGGTCGGCGAGGAGCCCGGGCGTCGCGAGTGCCAGCCGCAGCCCGCGCACGCCGAGGAACGGGTTGGCCTCCGCGGGGGTCGGCAGGTACGGCAGCGGCTTGTCACCGCCGACGTCGAGGGTGCGCAGCGTGATCCGCCGCCCGCCCAGCGCCTCGGCGACGGCGCGGTAGGCCGCCACCTGCTCGTCGACGCCGGGTGCGGTGTCCCGGCCGAGGAACAGGAACTCCGTGCGGACCAGCCCGGCGAGGTCGGCACCCGGCGCGGGCGTCGGGTCCGCGCCGACGTTGACGCCGACCAGGACCCGCGTGCCGTCGACCGTCTCGGCAGGGGCGGAGGCCCGCGCCGCGGCGGCGCTCCGGCGGGCGGCCTCGGCCTCGGCGCGCTCCTCGTAGGCGGCGCGGACCTCCGTTGCCGGATCGACGACGACCTCGCCGCGGCCGCCGTCCAGGGCCACCACGACGCCGTCGGCGACCCCGAGGGGGCCGGTCCCGACCACGGCCGGGATCCCGCGGGCGCGCAGCAGCACCGCCGAGTGGGCGGTCGGGCTGCCGCCCTCCAGCGCGACCCCGGCGACGCGGTCCGCGTCGAGCGCCGCCGCCGCGGCCGGCGTCAGGTCCGTCGCGACGAGGACCACCCGCTGCCCGGGCGGCGGCTCGGGCAGGGCGGACGCCCCGACGAGGACGCGCAGCACCTGCTCGCCGACCGCCTCGACGTCGGCGGCCCGCGCCGCCTGGTAGGCGTCCGGCAGAGCGCGCAGGGTTGCGGCGTTGCGGTCGGCGGCCGCCGCCCAGGCGCGCGCCGCCGACTCCCCGGCGTCGACCTCCACGTACGCCTCGGTGAGCAGGTCGTCGAGCAGCAGCGCGTGGGCGTCGAAGATGCCGGCCTGCGCCGGAGCCGCGGCCCGGCTGCGGGTGATCTCCTCGCGCACCGCGGTGCGGGCCCGGCCGAGGGCGGCCCTCTCGGCCGCAGGCTCGC
>NZ_JAODNI010000166.1 GCF_025465255.1 Pseudonocardia sp. | reverse complement strand
GGTGGGGGCGTGCTCGTCGCGATCCCGGCGTCCGTCGGTGTTCTGGCCGTGGTGGTGGCCTGGGGTCGGCGCGACAGCACGCGCCGCCTGATGGCGCAGCTGCGCGGCTGACGCCCCGGGCTCCTGGATCCGGGCTGCGGCTCGTGCCCCCGGACACGAGCCGCCCCGCCATCGCTCAACTGCGGAACAGCATGGCGACGTTTGCGGACCTAGCGGCGCCGGCCACGTCGGTCCGGAGGCGCGATCGATCTCGCGCCGACCGATCCTGCGCTCGACGGTCGCCATCGGGTGCACCAGGTCGTCGCCACGGTAGATCCGGCGCTGCGGGAGATGGCTCGGCCAGGTCGCGGGGCGGAGATGTTCACGCCGACCACGGGCCTTGAGCCGTCGCGAGGGCCTTGTCCAAGGGTTCGAGGTGGGCGGCGACCGGGCCGAGCGTGACCAGGCCGCTCCCGGCGCCGGCCAGTTCCGCCGCCGCCGGGACGAGCGCGGCTCGGGCCCGCTCCATCGCGATCAGGTCGCCGAGCGCGACCGCGGCCCGCGCGACAAGGCACCACATCGCCTCCTGCAGCAGGTCGCGCGGCGGATCCGGGACGTCCCGAAGCCGGGCGGCCGCCTGGTCACGGCGCCCTGCGGCGAGCAGGAGCAACGGGTGAGCCCAGGGCTGGTGGGGGCCGAGGTCCGCGGTCGGGTCGAGGGGCTCTCCGTGTCGGAGGGCGACGCACAGCAGCGCCAGCGGGAGCAGGCCCTCGGCGAGGCCCGGCATGCCGGCTCCGTCCAGCGAGTGCGCGGCCTCGCGGTAGGCCGCGATCTCCTCCGCCGCGGTCGCACGCCCGGTCGAAGCAAGGCGTAGGGCTCGGTACCAGCGGGTGAACACGTCCACGAGGGGCCGCTCATGCCGGTCGGCCAGCTGGTCCAGTGCGTCGGCGTGCCCGTCGGCGCCGCGGAAGTCGGTCAGCGCACTGCGCGCCTGCAGCCGCACGAGGTGGCCGAGGACCTCGATGCCGGCGAACCCGTGCCGGGTGGCCAGGTCAACCAGTTCGACGCCGATCCGGTCGGCCCGGAGCAACCCGACGGTCGACTCCAGCCGCGCCCGCCCACCCGCGGTCACCGTGTGGTCGTAGGCCGCGGCGGCGCGGGCCCACACCCGGTCCGCGACCCCGCCGTCGATGCCGAGGTGGCGGCCCTGCCGGAGGACGTCGGCCTCCAGCCGGCGCAGTTCCGGGCCCGGATCCACCCCCAGCTGCTCGGCCAGCGCCACGCGGGCCCGGCGCAGGACGGCGAGCGCGTCGCCCTGGCGCCCGGCCCGGTAGAGCGCGAGGCCGAGCAGCACCCATGCCTGCTCGCGCCACGGGTGCACGGCGACGTGTGCGTCGAGGTCCGGGATCGCGTCCTCCACCCGGCCGAGAGCCAGCCGGGCCTCTGCGAGGCGTTCCACGGCCTCGGAGCGCAGCTCGGCCAGCCGCCTGCGCTCGGCGCGGGCCCAGTCTTCGTCGGCGAACTCTGCATAGGACGGACCGCGCCATCACTCGAGGGCCTTCCCCAGCAGTTCCACCGTCTCGCCGGGTGTGGTCCCTCAACGTCGCCGTCGGCGGCACCGGAAGCCCGGTCGTGCTGCTGCACGGCTTCCCGCAGACCCATCTGATCTGGCGGCACGTCGCGGCGGACCTGGCCGTCGAACACACCGTGATCTGCCCGGACCTGCGCGGCTACGGCGCCAGCGACAAGCCCGCGGAGACCGGTCCCGAGGTCTACTCGAAGCGCACCATGGCCGCCGACGTCGTGGCCCTGGCCCACGCGCTCGGTTACGAACGGTTCGCCCTCGCCGGCCACGACCGCGGCGCACTCGTCGCGTTCCGCGCCGGGCTCGACCATCCCGACTCGGTCACCCACCTCGCCTGCCTGGACATCCTCCCCACCCTCGACATGTGGGACGCCCTGCACGGCGTGAGTGCCGCGGTCGGCTTCCACCTCTACCTGATTGCGCAGCCCCCAGGCCTTGCCGAGGCGCTGATCGGCGCCGCCCCGGACGCCTTCTTCAGCTACTTCCCCGACGCCTGGGCCCTCGATCCCGACGCGATCCCGGCCGCCGTCCGCGCCGCCTACCTCGACGCCTGCCGCGCGGCGGTGCCCTCGATCGTCGCGGACTACCGCGCCTCCGCCGGCATCGACGTCGAGCACGACCGGGCGGATCGCGCCGCCGGGCGAACGCTACGGATGCCCGTCAGCGTGCTGCAGCAGGACTGGGGCGCCGCGCTCGGCTACGACGCCGCAGCCCTGTGGCGCGCATGGGCGCCCGACCTGAACCACCGCACGGTCACAAGTGGCCACCTCATGGCCGAGGAGGCGCCGGCGGACGTCGCGAAGACCCTTCGCGACCTGCTCGGACGAGTCTGAGCTCGAGCCCCGAACGGTCGGCACACCGGAGCCGCCGGCGGTCACGTGTCGTCCCCGCCGAGTCGGCGGGAGTCCCGACCTTCCCCACAGCTTCCTCGCCCCGCAGCGTCGCCGGCGGCCGGTCACTCGGTGAACGTCGCCAGTGGCCGGCCCACCTCGACGATGTAGGTGGAGAGCATCCGGCCCGTCTCGAGGCCCACGTCGAGCGCGTTGTGCGGTGTGCGCGGCGGGATCAGGAAGGGGCTGCCGGCGGGCAGGGTGAGGGTGGGCTGCCCCTTGATCATCATCTCCACCGTCCCGGCGAGGATGTACCCGACCTCCTCGCCCGGGTGGATGTGCCAGCCCGACTCGACGCCGGTCGGGATCTCGGTGAGCACCTGCACGATCTCCCGTCCAGGGATCGAGGACGAGTGGCGCTGGAGTTCGGTGCGTTCGAGCCTGCCTGCCAGCGCGTCGCTCGGCTGCGAGTCCGCCGGGTTGGACGACATGGTCGGACCTCCTGATCGAGTTCGCGTGGCCCGGCCCGACGATCAGCTGCTGACCGTCCGAACCGCCTCGAGGACGACGTCGGCGACCGCATCGGGCTTCGAGATCATGATCACGTGCGAGCCCTCGACCTCGGTGATCTGCGCGCCCGCGCGCTTGGCCATGGACAGCACGACGTCCGCGCCGGCCGCCTTGTCGCCGGTGGCCACCACCGCCCAGGACGGGAGACTCCTCCACGCCGGGACACCGCTCTTCTCCCCGAACGCGATGGCGGCGATCGGCCGCTGCGATACGCCCATCACGGCTGCCGGTCCGTCCGGCAGATCGCCGGCGAAGACGGCGTGGAACTGGGCCACGTCGATCGACAATTCGACCAGAGTCTCCTCGCCCGACCCCGACGGGTACTCGGTTTGGACCAGGGCGGAGCCGAGGACACTGTCCCGGGAGGTCCCCTCGATGTCCTGCAGGGTCTCGTCCTCATCCGGGGCGAAGCCGGCGACGTACACCAGACCGACGACGTTGTCCGCCGTCGTCGCGGCATTGGTGATCACCGCGCCGCCGTAGGAGTGGCCGACGGCCAGCACCGGCCCGGGAACCTGACGGAGCACGCCGGCGACGTACGCGGAGTCGGCGGCGACGCCGCGCAGCGGGTTGGCCACGGCCCGCACCGGCACGTCAGCCGCTTGCAGCTGCTCGATCACCCCGCCCCATCCGGAGGCGTCGGCGAAGGCGCCGTGGACGAGGACGACGGTCACGGCACCCGAGGTCGAGTTCGTATCGGTCATGGTGCGTGATCCCTAATCGAAGAGAGCGATGGCCCTGGGACGCAGTCGGCGTCCGTCATCCGCCCAGACATTTTCGATCTTTCGGGTGCTCAATAACCCTGTCAGTTCCGGCAACCCGGCACAACAGGCTGCGGCGATCCGTCCGAATTGGGAGGAAAGACCTGGTGGGGCAGCAAAGGCCGTGCGGCGCGTCCGGATAGTATTTGACCGCTGCGTTCTTGATGCGTTCGGCGACTTCACCGCCGCATCCTTGAATGGGAACGATCGGGTCGGCCTCGCCATGAACGACCGGGGCCCGGACATCGAATTGTTCTTGAGGGTCCTCGTGAAGTCGGTGTCGGAGACGCCTACTGCTGTGTTCGCTCATCGAAGGGTCGATCTCAAGCGTTTGGAGACCCAGGACGGGTGTGCATCCGAGGCGATAATGCTGCTTGGAATTTCATACGTCGAGTTCGGTTATCGGTGATCGTGGCCCGTGGGAGGAATATCGCCGATGGCGGCGACGAAGATCGGACGTTCGCCGGGGATTCCAGCGTGAAGCGTGGCTACACGATGCTGTAGCGGGTGGGTCTTGATGGTCGTGTCCGACGCGACCGAGGGTGTCGTCGTACGTGAACATCCGATGCGTGACCCACAGACTCCTCGGAGCACCCTGGCGTATGGCCGATCACCGTAGCCCTCATCCGCTCGTGGACCTTCAGCATGTCTCCCACGCGCCACCGGGCCCCGACGCCCGCAGGGCAGCAGCCCGGGTGATCCAGCCCAGCGACGATCCGGTGCGTCCGTCGCCGACAGCACGGGCAAGGGGCCGGGTGCGGGCGTCGGGTCCGTGGGCCGCCACAGGGCCGGGGCAGGGTCCGACAACGGCAGCTCCTCGAACACCGGCTCGCGGCCCGCGCCGCCGTCGTGGCCCGACACGACCGAGGTAAGGGGCGCAGCCTCGGCACCGACGAGGGCCGGGCCCTCCGGACCGCTCCCCGGCCGCGCACGAGGCCGGAGCCGGGCCGAGGCGGCCGGCCCGCTCAGCTACCCGCCGGTTCCGGCGCGAGCGCTGGAACCCGTGGGTCGCCGGTGGCACTCGAACTGCGCACGACGGGGCGGTTCCGGTGCCACGCCAAGGGGGGGTCGGCCGGGCGGACATGCTCCGCCCGGCCGGGCCTTACCAACCTCCGGCTCCGTCGCCTTGCTGACCAGCACGCACGAAGCCCCGGACCGAGCTCCGGGCGTGGCGACCCGTGTCCGCTGCCCGATGTGCTCGGCCAGGGGCGCGGCACCCACACCCGCGTTGTCGGTTCACCCGCGCCGCTGCCGAGCCGCCTCAACCACCCAGACGAAAGGTCACCTGATGGACCCGGACAACGGCGAAGCCCGCCCGCCCGCGCAGCAAGCTCACGACGAGCCGGCCGACGCCAAGTGGATGGACCGGCTCGTGGAACTTCATGTGCTGGCCGACAACGGGGACGCGGCGGCGGCTGCGGCGGCGGCGAGCTGGATCGCCGAGGACGGGGAGGCCCGCCGGGTGTGGGAGGACGTACAGCGGACCTGCGCACAGGTTCGGGCTGCCCGACAGGGGGAGTGAGGTGTCACTCGCCGTCCGGTACCGACCCCACCCTAGGACGACGGTCTCCGACGGCCCGACCCGAGGGGGGGCCGGCCCTGAGCACGGATACCGGGTCCCCGAGTCGGGTGCGGGGGAACCGGACCCGCGGGTGTTCGGCGATCCCTGGTGGTCGCCGCGTGCTTCGATGACCTATCGGCCTGCGTGTTCGTCCTCGAGGGACCGGATCACGTCTTCGCCGCGGTCAACCGAGCGGGACGGGTCCTGCTGGATCCCACCCGCGAGGTCATCGGCCTCTCCTACCGGGAAGCGTTGCCCGAGGTGGCCGGGCAGCGGCTGGCGGAGCACTCGACACGGCCTACGCGAGCCGGCACCCGGTCTCCGGACGCGAGTGGCGCATCCTGCTGGACACCGACGGCGATGGACAGCTCCGGGTGTTCTATCTCGACTTCACCGTGGTGCCCGCCCGCCCCCGTGGTGGCGCGGTACGCGGGGTGGTCGTGCATGCGATGGATGTGACCGACGTGGTCGCGGCCCGGCGCGCGGCCGAGGCCCAGGCGACCGCGTTCGAACAGCGCTACCAGGCCGCGTTGGACGGGGGTCCAGTTGCACTATCAGCCGGCCGAGCAGATGGCGGCGGACGGTCGCCGGTTACAGCTCATCGCCCCCGTCGGCGCCGCCGCCCACCAGGTCCTGGCTCTCACCGGTTGTCGGGAACGAACAACTCACCCACCACCGGCGTCCAACCATCCGGCGTCGGAGCCGATGCGCGCGGCCAGCTCGGTGAACTCCCGGATCCACCCGTTCTGGGCGAAGATCGACCAGAGAGGCGCCAGCCAGAACGGCGGCAGCCCGGAGAGCGGCACAAGCACCACGTCGGGCCGCAGCACGGACGGTGCAGGTCGGCTGATGGTCACGTGGGCGATGTCCTCGTGTACCACGATCGTGATGGCCTCCTCCATGAAGCTGTCGGTCATGCGCCGCACCCGCTTCATCGGTCGCCCGGACGGGGTCACCGGCGGGGTCCACGCATCGGCGAACCGCTGGGTCACCGTGGGCGGGTAGAGCACGTCGTACTCGGCGAGCTCCTCGATGTCGACCACCTCGTGCCCGGCCAGCGGGTGGCCGCTGCGGACCATCACCGAGCGGGGTTCGCGCAGAATCACCGGTCCGGTACGGACCCGGGGCAGGTTCAGGACGTCGGGCTGGTCGGGGAACCAGCTGACGTACACGTCGTCGCGCGAGTGGTCGCACCATTGGCGGTGCTGCATCGACGGATAGGCGTAGCGAACCAGCGGGACGTGCGGGTAGGCCTCGGTGAACCCGTGCACCAAGGCCGCGGTCAACTCCTCGCGCAGCGAATTGACGAAATAGACCTGCAGTACTCCCTGTGGCTCCCGGCTGGCCGCGCGCTTGGCCCTGCGCAGTGCCTCTTCCAGCTGTCGGACGGCCGGGCGTACGTCGTCGACGAGAGCCTGGCCCAGCAAGGTGAGCCGCACGGTGCGGCTGGTCCGCTCGAACAGCGGCGCGCCGACGCGGCGCTCGAGGGCGCGGATCGCCTGGCTGACCCGCGAGGTCGTCAGATGCAGGCGGGCGGCAGCCCGGCCGAAGTGCAGTTCCTCGGCGACCGCGAGGAATACCTCGATCTCCCGGGCGTTTTCCATCCCGATCACAGCCTTACATCGACCGACATCGTCCCACTCGGCACGACTGAAGACGCGACGAATACTGTCAGTAGTCGCGGGTTCACTGGCTGGCACATCGAGGGCAGGGGAACTGTGACGAGCCGAGCGGGAGCGCGGAGCTGAACGTCCTCCGAAGCCCGTGATGCCGACGAGCGAGTGGGGGCCTTCGTCCTGGCTCGGCCCGGGCTCTCCAGCCGATATGCCCGCCACCGGCTGCACGGGAGGAGGTCCGTGCCGTCGAGAAGCGGTGCCTGCTTCAAGGCTCGGGGGCCCGAGCGACAGCAAGGCCTGGCCGGGTGCATTCTTCTGGTAAGAGAGTTTTCGATCGCCTACTCGTGGCCCATATTGAGTACTTTGTTGAATCCGTTCGAGAAGGCAGCCCATTCGTGGCGCCGCGTGTTCAACACGCGTTCGCCCAGCGGAGTCAGCAGGTACCGGCGAGTTCCATCCGCCCAACTGATACGTATCAGCCTGTTGTTCTTGAGGTGATGAAGCTCGCGATAGACACTGCGCGCCTGCAGTCGGAAGGTTCCGCCACTGAGTCGACGGACGAGATCGATCAGCTCGGGTCCGTTCGCCGGCCTCCGCCTCGCCGCGGCAAGAAGAAGAACGTCGATGTCCTCGCGGTGGCGGACCGGTACGGCGCGCCACCGCCCGCGTGGCGAGATAGCAGGTGCATCGCGGCGGCCGCGACGCGGAGAGGCCGCTTCTGGAGCACGCGCATTCGTCGAATCACGCGCTTCGTCGTGTCTCGCTTCCGCAATCTGCGGATGGGATGTAACGCCGGGATCAACGGTGTGCGGCCCAACCGCGTCCGGGTCCTCCTTCTCAATTTCTCGCCTGGTATCGCGGTGGCGCGAGGAATTGTTGCGAAGCGAGGCGGCCGCTGCGCCGAAAGCAAGTGACAAGCTGCCGCCGATCGGCTTGTCCGGCGAATCGCCATTGTGCGTGGAGGAGTTCGGGGTCATGGCAACTCCGACGTGCTACCGGTCGGCTCGGCACGTTCTGCCTCCTCGGCCGCCTGCAACGTGGTCAGCACCTCGACCCCGAGCGCACGGTAATCACCTGCGACGCTTGCCGCCGTCGCCGAGACCCGGGGCGCACGGATGTTCGACCGGAGCGCCTCCCACCATGCCGGCTGCGCCGCGAGCTCGATCTCGAGTTCGTGCGCAAGTTTGCCCAGGCGTCGCGCATCTTGCGCCGTGCGCTCGGCATGACGGATCGTGGTCTGGAATCTCGGTGATTCACCACCGAATGCCCGGTCGATCGCCTGCCTGGCTTCGCTGTGAATCGCACGCGAACGCGAGCCGGTACCGAAGAGGACGACGCCGAGCAGGCCGAGCCTTGGGTTGACCTCCCGGGCGAGGAGGAACCGCTCGGCGACCAGCGACATGCCGACCAGTCCGCCGACGTCCGACTTCGTCGGCATCAGCACCCATCGCGCAGCAGCCAACGCAAGGTCCGACAAGATCGTCGACTCCGGCGGGCAGTCGATGAAAACGAGCTCGTAGTCGGCCGCGATGGGGGCCAGCACGTCGCCGAGAACCCGGAACGCCTTGCGTCCGTGGTGTTGCAGCCGAGAGACCATGATGGGAGTGAGGTCCTCGAGGCGCGCGCCTCCACACACCACATCGAGAAGCGGACGTACGTCGATCATCGGAGCGAGCGGCGTACTCGCGAGGACGCTGCCGAGCAATCCCGCTCCCTGATCGTCGACCTCGGCACCACGGTATCCGAGGTCGTCCGCGAGATTTGCTTGCCGGTTGAGGTCGATGAGTAGGCAACGGTAGCCGGCGCCCGCGAATTGGCCCGCCAGGTTGGCGGCGATCGATGTCTTCCCCACGCCGCCCTTGTCGTTGACAATCGCGATGACGCGCCCCAACGCAAAATCGCGGTCCGGATCTTTTCGCCGGTCGGCCACAGGCACCTCCGCACTTCGACGACGAGGATGCCGCCCTTCCGCCCACACCCTTGTGCGCAGCGTGCAGCGGCAACATACCCACCGGCGAGGATCGACACGCCTGTTTCGCCGGGCACGGGGTGCTCACGTCAATCGCTAGGCCGGTTGCGCGGGCGCGAGCCACCAGATGCCGTAAGGCGGCCGAGCTGTCCTCGGTGCACCGTTCTCGTGGGCGCAGACGCTCGAGTCATCACACCTGCGCCTCGAGGGGTGGGTTCGATCAGGTCCGCCGGCCGCGTCGGCACTTGCGGTCTCGGCCGCAGTCGCCGGGTTGATCGGCGCACAGGAGTTCCGCCTTGATCGTCGTCGTCACCGGCTCGGCTTCGCCGTGCGTCCACCCTTTGTGCGCCGGCTCGGCTGGCCTGTCTGTGTCTGTTCCCCTTCGGGCGAGGTGCCGGCTGAACGCGCCGTGCCCTTCGCGGATCGGCTGCGACCGGATGCAGCGGAAGGGGCACCGGTGGGCGCCGAGGACCTGCTCGAGCTCTTGGTCGAATCGCCGCGCTGTCCCCGCGGTGTCGGAGGCTGCTCATCCCGACCTGCCGTACGGCCGCGACCTTCTCGGGTCGGATTCGCGGTTTCCTCCCGACCGCCATCCTGGCGAGACCGGCGCGGCCGCGGCCGCAGGAGATTACGAAGGTTCCCCGCTGCGGCGGCCTTCGCCGCTTGGTCTTGGTCGGTGAGTTCGGTGTCGTCTTCGTCGTCGTCTTGGTCGGTGAGTTCGGTGTCGTCTTCGTCGTCGTCTTGGTCGGTGAGTTCGGTGTCGTCTTCGTCGTCGTCTTGGTCGG
>NZ_JAODNI010000165.1 GCF_025465255.1 Pseudonocardia sp. | reverse complement strand
GGTGGGGGCGTGCTCGTCGCGATCCCGGCGTCCGTCGGTGTTCTGGCCGTGGTGGTGGCCTGGGGTCGGCGCGACAGCACGCGCCGCCTGATGGCGCAGCTGCGCGGCTGACGCCCCGGGCTCCTGGGCGCATGTTGCGGCTCAGCTCGCGGGCGGCCCGTCCTGCGGGGGAGCGTCCTCCCGGCGGCGTTCGGCCACCTGGACCGCCCCGATCAGCACCTTCGCGATCACGCCGACCACGACGAGACCGGTGAGCATCTGGATCGTCGTGACGACCCGGGCGACCTCGCCGCGCGGGGCGATGTCCCCGAAACCGACGGTCGTGAACACCGTGACCGTGAAGTAGAGGGCGTCGGTGCGGCTCAACGCCTCGGTGAAGCTGTCCGGCACGTTGGCGGCGATGATCACATAGCTCGTGGCGAAGCCGACGAGGAGCAGTGGCAGGCCCACGGTGGCGGTCTGGACGGCCTTCAGGCGCGGCGTGTCGGAGTGCAGGACCGCCCGCACCCGCCAGGCGAGGATCAGCGCGAACGAGAGCAGCCCGATCCCGAACTCGATCCAGGCGACCAGGTCGAGCGCACGGTCCAGCGGGGCCAGGAAGTAGACCACCAGCAGAACGGTGATGACCGTGGCGGAGCGGAGCAGCGATGCGGCCAGGAGCCGCCTGCGTGCCGATCGGGAGAGGTCCCGGTACCCGGTGGTCGCCATCGGTCTCCAGCGCACACCAACCGAGCCGCGGGGTCCTCATCCCAGGCGGGTGAGCCCTGCCGGAGTGACCGCCCGTCGTCGGAGGCCACCCGGCACGGGCGGTGCCTCATCTCCGAGACTGATGATGCCGTTGGTGATCGTCTCCGTCATCGTCGCGCACGTCGCCGCCCGTCCGGCTCCGTCACCTCGGGTCATCCCCGCGGGGTGATGCGTCTTCGGCGCAGCCGCTGCGACGCTCGTCGGGCGCATCCCCCGGGCGACGGGGGTGCCCAACGGACTACACGAGGAGGCCTGGGATGAGCGATCGCCGGGCCGAGCCGTCGCTGAGGAACCTCGGCCACGGGCCGACGGCCGTGGTCCGGGGCGACGCCGAGCCGGCCGGCTGAGCGGGCGCGCCGTGAGCGACGACGACTCTCCTACACCGGATCCCGGGCCGATGAGCCGCCGGGAGCGGCGCACCCTGCGCGCGATCGAGGCGGCCCTGACCGACGACGACCCGGATCTCGCCCTGCTGCTGCGCGGCGACCGCGGGTCCGGTCGCCGGAAGCGGTGGAGGAGGATGCCCCGGAGGACGGTGGGCCTCGCGGTCGTCCTGTTCGTCGCCGGGCTGGTCCTGGCCGTCCCCGCGCTGGTGGTGGTCGGTGCGGTGATCCTGCTGGCCGTCCCGCCGCTGGCCTGGGTGGTCGCGCATTCCGAGCCGCCCGAACGATGAGCCCGATCGCCCGCCGCGGGTGAGGCCAAGCTCGCGGCGCGGTCCTAGCGTCGCCCCGTGACGACTTCGGCTGCCGCCCATCCGAGCGTCCCCGCCGTCGGCCCGCCGGCGGCCGGGCCGCCGCCCACCCGCGGCATCCCCCGTGCCCTGATCCTGCTGCTCGGCGCGGCCTCGGTGGTGATCGTCGTCGCCGGGATCCGGGCGGTGGCGTGGCTGATCGGCCCGGCGTTCATGGCCCTGATCATCGTCATCGCCGTGGCCCCGGTGCAGGGCCGGCTCCGCCGCAGGGGCTGGCCCGGCTGGGCGACGACGCTGGTGGTGGTCCTGCTCGTCTACGCGATCCTGGGTGCGATCGCGATCGGCCTGATCGTCTCGGTCGCCCGGCTGGCCACCGAGCTGCCGCAGTACGCGACGAAGGCCGACGCGCTGCTGAGCACCGCGATCGCGAACCTCGCGAAGCTGGGTATCGGCCCGGAGCAGCTCGCGCAGGCCAAGGGCTCGCTGAACCTGGGCAAGATCGCCGGCCTGCTGGGCTCGCTGCTCGCCGGCGTGGCGGGCCTGGCGTCCACCCTCGTGTTCCTGCTGGCCCTGTTGCTCTTCCTCAGCGTCGAGTCCGGGGGAGCGGGGGACCGGCTCGCCTCCATCGCCCGCGAGCGGCCGCGCGTCACCGAGGCGCTGGGCCGGTTCGCCTGGGGGACCCGGCAGTACCTCCTGGTCACGACCGTATTCGGGCTGATCGTCGCGGTGCTCGACTCCGTCGCGCTCGCGATCCTGGGCGTCCCGCTGGCGGTCACCTGGGGGCTGCTGTCGTTCATCACCAACTACATCCCGAACGTCGGGTTCGTCATCGGGGTCATCCCGCCCGCAGTGCTCGCGCTCCTCCAGGGCGGCCCCACCCTCGCGCTGATCGTCGTGCTGGTCTACTGCGGGATCAACTTCGTCGTGCAGTCGATCATCCAGCCCCGGTTCATCGGGGACGCGGTCGGACTCTCGGTCACCGTGACGTTCCTGGCGCTCGTGTTCTGGGCCTGGCTCCTGGGCCCGCTCGGCGCGATCCTGGCCATCCCGCTGACCCTCCTGTGCAAGGCGCTGCTCGTCGACATCGACCCGAAGGCACGGTGGGCCGATGCGTTGCTGCGCGCGACGCCCAAGGACCCGGAGGACGCGGCGGCGGATGCGGCGGCGAAGGCGGAGCGCAAGCAAGCCCGACGCCGGCGCCGCACGCACACCGACGAACCGCCGCCCGCCCCGGAGCCGGTCACCCACACCACCCCCGGCCGGCCCGCGGGGGCGGCGGGGGGCGGGGTGGCCCCGCCCCCGATCCCGCGCGGCTGACTCGTGGTCGGATCCCACCGCCGTGAGTAACGAGGCGCTTCTGCTCGCCCTGTCCACCGTGGTCCGGCCGACGACCCTCGCCGCGTTGTTCGCGATCCTCGCGACCCGCGGCCCGCAACGGTTGCTGCTCGCCTACGTCACGGCCGGGGTCGCGTTCACCCTGGCCGTCGGGACGCTGGTCGTCCTGCTGCTGGCCGGGCTGGTCTCGGCGACGTCGTCGTCCGTGGCCAGGCCGATCCTCGATCTCGTCCTCGGCGGGGCGGCGCTGGGGTACGCGGGTGCCGTGTGGGCGGGGTGGGCGCCGCGGCGACGGGAGCGCCCGCCGGACTCGCCCGGCTGGCTGCAGCGCAGGCTGGCGAGCCTGACGCCCCGGGGGGCCGCCGTGGCGGGGGTGCTCACCCACCTGCCCGGCCTGGTCTATCTCGCCGCGCTCAACGCGATCGCCGGCAGTACGGGTGGCCACCCGGCGGACGGCGTGCTGCAGGTGGCCGTCTACGTCGCGATCTGGTTCAGCCTGCCGCTGGTGGCGCTGCTGCTGTACGCCCGCAGGCCCGGGCTCCCGCAGGAGCTGCTCGAACTGCTCGGCGGATGGTCCCGCAGGCACCGGCGGGTGATCACGGTGCTGTTCCTCGGCGTCCTGGGCGGATACCTCACGGTTTCCGGCGTCGCCGACCTGACGGTCCCCACGGCCTGAGGAGCGGGCTCGCCCGTGCCGGGCCGTTCGCGACCAACTGCCGGCGCGTACGAGGAGGCTCGGTACGGGGACTTTGACGGTGTGGAAGTTCGACTCGGCGGGCGGCGCCGAGAGCGCTCTCGAGCTGTTGGAGCGGCTGCAGAAGGAGGAGCTCATCCGGATCGGCGACGCGGCCTACGTCTCCTGGCCCCGGACCGGAAGAAGCCGAGGACCCAGCAGCTCCCCAACCCCATCCGGCCACGTCCAGCGCAACCATGCGCTCCGCGTCGGCGACGACGCCCCGACGACCATCCCGAACCAGCCCGACCGGCGGCGGTGGCGCCTGTCGTGGACGCCCTCAGCCATCGCCGCTCATTACTGTGGGGACGGCGGATCCCGGAGACCGGAGGCTGGATGAACAGTGGTGGCGACATCTGGGGCCTCCTGAGCGATGCGGATCCCGCCTGCCTCATCCGCGAGGGGTGAGCAAGGGTGGACGGCCGCCCAGGACACGGACGAGCTCCGCGGCCGTCCGTCCGGGCCCCGCGTGACGCGAGGCGGGCTGCGACGTACCGGGCGAGTCGACCGGAATGCGGACGCGGAGCGCGCCGGGTAGCGAACGGAATCGCAGGGGCGGCGCCAGCCGCAGGGCCTCGCCGTCGACACCGACATCGACGAGCGACTGCCCCGAGTCCACGACGAAATCCGGCGTCGTCCACTCGCGATAGCCGGGGAAACGCCGGATGCGTCCGGTGGCCTCGGCGGCGACGAGGGCGGGCAGGTCCCTGGCCCGGTCGACGGCGACGGTGACGACGCCGAGGACCCCGTCGTCAATACGCGGACGGGTCCCGAATCCGCTCATGCTCTCCAGCCTGTAGACGTCGTTGGAGACCAGCACCAGGTCGGCGGAGGTGCCGCCGTTCCCACCCGGGCGATGGAAGCGCAGGTCGAACGGGGGCGCGGCCGGGCCGAGGAGGTCGGGCAGGAGCTGGGCGGTGGTGGCGAGCTTCGCGTCGCGGTACGCCTCGGACTGCACGACGGTGGCATACACCCCCATCGAGGCGTTGTTGACGAACACCCGGTCGCCGATCGTCGCGAGGTCGATCCGGCGCTCCAGCGCGTCGCCGTAGGCGTCGAGGGCCGCAACCACGTCTGCCCGGTCGAGCCCGAGGTCGAGCGCGAAGTGGTTGCGGGTTCCGGCCGGCACGCAGACGAAGGCCACGTCATGACGGCGGGCCACGTCCGCGACCAGCGCCTGCGACCCGTCGCCTCCGGCCATGCCGATCACGTCGGCACCGGTGTCGACGGCCTGCTCGGCGAGCGCGCGCAGGTCGTCGCCACGGCGCAGGACGACGGGTGTGACGCCGCGGCGTCGAGCTTCGGCCGCCAGGTCGAACCGGTCGACCTTGCCGCCGCCCGACCACGGGTTCATGAGGAGCACCCCGCTCCGGGTGGGGCCGACCTTCCGGCTGTCGAAGGTGGCGGGCGCAAGGTCGTGGGCGAGCGCGACCCGGGCGGTCGCCGCCGAGACCAGGACCAGGACGATCACGAAGAAGATCCGCACGATCGAGCGGAGATCGAGCAGGGCGACCAGCCCGACCAGCGCGACGACGGCGACCACCCCTGCCAGGACGCGCCGCGTGCCGTGGTGCACGAGCGCAGTCCACGCGGCCATCAGAGCGATGCACAGAGCGATCAGCGCGAGTGGCAACCGGAGGGGAGAGCTGAGGAGTCCCGCGGCCACGAGCGCGAGCGCTCCAACCGCCGCGAGCAGACTCACGGCGGCCGCGGCGCGCCGGCGCGCCGCGGGCCGCTGCCCCTCCGACCGGAACGGCGGGAACGCCTGCATGCCCACGGAGACCACCACCTGCTGAAGGGAGTTCTGCGTCTGCACCACGATCCGGCAACCGGCGGGCAGTGTCGTCACCTGCCCTGGATGAGCGGCGGAACGGCCGTCGCCGGCCCCACGCCTCGACGTGACGGCGAGGACGCTGAGGCCGTGTCATCCGCCGCGGGTGGAATCCTCGCCCGTCCGGGTGGGGGCCGGTCGCGATCGGCGCACCGTCGGCGGCCGAGCACTGCGCATGGTCGGGCAGCCGACGGGCGACGAACAGTCCGGCGAGGGCCCCGATCCCCAACCCGGCGAGCAGCAGCGGGACCGTCACGATCCGGGCGTCGGCGGTCGGATCGACGGCCGCGAGGAGCACCGTCACGCCGCCGAACATCGCCAGCAACCCGAGCCGCGCGACCCGGCGGGGGGAGGCCTGAGGAAAGAAGCGCGGGATTCCGACGGCCGCGGCCAGCAGCGTGATCGAGAGCGGCAGGATGCGGATACCGGTCTCCAGCGCGCTGAGCCCGAGCGCCACCGACAGGAACAGCGGGATCGTGAAGAACAGGCCGGCCTGGACGAGGTAGAGCACGAAGAACATCAGCAGCCCGCCCGTCATCTGCCGGTTCCCGAACAGCGACGGCTTGACCAGCGGCTCCCCGCCGCGCGCCTCCAACCGGGACTCCCGCTCGAGGAACACCCAGGTCACCAGCAACCCGGCCAGGACGAACCAGACCGTCGGAGACAGTCCGAGCAGGGACGACGCGCCCGGCTTCGGCATCACCCAGCCCCACTCCGCCGAGCGCAGGACCCCGAAGACGGCCGCGCCGAGACCGGCGGCCGCGAGCACCGCACCCAGGACGTCGAACCGGACCCTCGCCTCCGGCGGCGTGTCCCGCATGCGCCGGGCGAGGGCCAGGATGCCGACGACGACGAGCACCTCGCCGACGAACACCCAGCGCCACGAGAAGTACGTCGTCGCGATCCCGCCGATGAGGGGGCCGACGGCGACCGCGATCGCGCCCGCCCCCATGACGAGGCCGTAGGCCCGGGGTCGGCCCGCCGGCGGGAAGTTCCCCGCCGACGAGGGCGACGATCGCCGGCAGGATCAGAGCGGCGCCGACCCCCTCGAGCACCGACCATCCGATGATCAGTACGGGCAGGTTCGGTGCCAGGGCCGTCGTGAGCGAGCCGAGCCCGTACACGACGCACCCGATCGCGAAGGCGCGTCGCCTGCCGATCATCGAGCCGATCTTGCCGCCGGCCACCATGAGCATCGCCATCACCAGGGTGTAGAGCGTGATGGCCATCTGGATGCCCGTGATCGTCGTGCCGACGTCGGCGGCCACGGTGGCGATCGCGACGTTCATGACCGAGCTGTCGAGCGTCATGAGGAACTGGCCGCCGGGCCAGCGTCACCAGCACGCACCTGCCGTCGCTCCCGTCTGCTCCGCGAGTGCTGCTGCTCATGCCTGCTCCGGGGGTTCTTGGCGCCGCCCCGCGAGCGGCGGCTCCGGAGGTCACCGTGCGGCAGCCCCGGGGCGGCGTCCTCACCCGTCGCGGGCGAGCGCCCGCCGCCGAGCGATCCTCGGGTCGCCGCCTCTGCCGATCAGCCCCGGCGGCGGTCACGTGGGGGAAGGAACCGCGCCGTCGTCGACGGGCCCAAGGGGGGTCGACCCGGGTTCCCTGTCCAGCACCTTCGCCTTCGCGTACCGGAACTCCTCGTCCGAGATGGCGCTCTGGTCTCGCAGGTCGGCGAGCTCGGCGAGCTCGTCAGCCGTACTCCTGGGTCCTGCCGCCTCTCGGGCGTACGACCCCGTCTCCCGCTTGTTCCGCTGTACCTCTGCCCGATCGCGCTCGCTCATCGAGCGACCGCGCGCGATCAGGTAGACGAGAGTGCCGAGCCACGGCGCGACGATCAGGAACAGGGTCCAGAGCGCCTTGCCCATCCCGACAGCTCGTGATCCCGGAAGAGGTCGCCCAAGATCGTGATCAGCAACCAGGCCCACATGAACAAGATCATGAACCAGAAGATGGACACCAGCACGTCCCACAACGGTATGTCGAACTCCTTGGTCGCCTTTGGGCACCGGTACAGCGCGAGGCCGCTGCCGGTCGCGCAAGCGTCACTCGGACGCCGCTGGTCGGCATCGCCCGCTGCGGGCGAGAGGAGGGCAGCCGCGCTGCGGGAAGGCTGCTGGCACCGTCCGGGCACGGGCGGCGCCGCGTTCTCGAGATCGGTGGCTGCACGGGCGCCGAGTGCGGCTCTCAGATCGGGTCGCTCTTCAGCTCGCGCCCGTGGACCACGATCGCGTAGATCACGATGATGTCCACGCCGATGACGATCGTGGACCAGACCGGGTAGGCCGCGATGAAGGCCAGGTTCACTATCGCGCTGACGACGGCGAGGACGATGCCGACCACGCGGGCGGCCGTGTTGCCGGCGAGGAGCCCGAACCCGGTCGCCACGGCGAGGATGCCGAGGATGAGGTGGACCCAGCCCCAGACGTTGTAATCCACGTTGACGACCAGGCCGGACGAGGTGACCAGGTAGTAGCCGCGGTCGAACAGGGCGACGAGGCCCTCGATCGCCTGGAACGCACCCAGCATGATCAGCATGATGCCGGCGAAGACGACCCACCCGGTCCAGCCGGAGACGTCGTTCGCGCTCGTCGCGTAGCCCGGGGACGAGTCGGTCGTGGTTCTGGTGTGGGAGGTGTCGGTCATGACGGGCGTTCTCCTCGATCTGCTGGCTGGAGTCACCCGGAGCACCGGGTCGGGGTGGTTCCGGCTGTCCGCCGCCGAGGTCGACGGCATGCTCGATCGTCGACCCGGCCGGGCCGTCGGCCCTCATCCGAATCGGATGAGCGGGATCGTCCACGGCAGGCAACCGGCCATGGCGCCCGCACCGCAGTCGTCTCCGGGGGCACCTCCCCGCATCAGGTCCGCGAAGCGTGCCACCAGGCACTGCCGTCGATGCGGTCCGGACGACGACGGCGTCCGAACGAGGTCACGAGGCACCTGGGTCATCCGATCCGGGCGAAGACGCGCGGAGTCCCGGAGCGGAGCCTGGGCCCGTGTATCGACGGGTCCGGATTGTAGGGAGGCAAGCGGTGATGGCGCGGTACGAGGTGTGCGTGAGCGGACGTCTGTCCGAACGGGCGAGAGGCGCGTTCTGCTCCTTGGAGGTGCAGGCGGTGCCACCGCAGACGATCCTGTTCGGCGTGCTTCGCGACCAGTCCGACCTGCATGCGCTGCTGACGCTGTGCAGCGACATGGGGTTGGAGGTGCTCTCCCTGCAGCGACTGCCGGGCTGACCCGCGACGGACGACGGTCGCCAGTTGTACCGGCTGCCGACGGGACACCCGCCACGGGCTCCCGGTCGTCAACCGGGCTGGGTGCTCTTTCCGCCGCGAGGCGTCCGGCGGCCGGGCGGCCACTCACCCGGCTTGGGCGATGCCGCTTCCGGTGGACGAGAGCAGGGTGCCCGGGTGGAGGGTTCGACGAGGGCACCGGACCGCGGCCGGTGGACGAGATGAGGCTCGATGGGCACGAGGCGGTATGAGTTCAGGGTCGACGGCCGGTTGTCGGAGGAGGCCCGGAATGCGTTCGTCGACATGCAGGTCAGCGAGGTGCCGCTCCAGACCGTCATCGACGGCGAGGTGCTGGACGAGTCGCACCTGCACGGCATCATCGCTCAGATCCAGACGCTGGGCATCACGCTGGTGTCCGTGCACCCGATCCCTTGAGCGGGGTCGGCTGAACCCGCTGTGGAGCCGGCAGAGGCGGCCCGCAGCCGCCGACCGAGGACCGGACGCGATCGGACCGCCCGGACCGCCCGGACCGCCCGGCCGTCCGCCGAACGGTGCGTCGTCAACGTGCTCCGCTGCCGAGCAGACCGTGCTCGTGCGCCGCGAGCACGGCGAGCCTGCGACTGCTCACGCCGAGCTTGGCGTAGATCGACCGCACGTGGCTCTTGACGGTGTTCACCGAGACGGTGAGGTCGGCGGCGATGTCGTCGAGTGACAGCAAGGACGGGAGCAGCCCGAGCACCGTGATCTCCCGTTCGCTCAGGATCGCCCGCTGTGGTGTGCGACCGGCTCCCGCGGCGAGCGCCCGGTCCGCGACCTCGTCCCAGGCTCCGAAGCTGCCGTGCTGGTGGACGAGCAGTTCGCGGACGCTCGGTTCGGCCAGGGCGAACGGGCGGATCGCGTCGAGCGGCTCGGCGACGGCCAGCGCGGTCTGCAGCGCGCGGCGCGCGGCGGGCCGCTCGCCTGCGGTGACGGCGATGGACGTCTCCAGCAACCAGGCGTCCACCACCGTGGAGGGGAGCAACGTGCGTGCCGAGCCGTTCAACACCGGACGGATCAGGCTGCGTGCCTGGTCCCGCCGGCCTCCCGCGAACTCGACCCACGCGCGCATCGTCGACAGGTCGCCACTGTCTCCGGCTCGCTCCGCCAACCATGCGAGGGCGCTCCGCGCCGCCGCCGCGTGCCCGAGGAACAGGGCTGCGCGGAACTCCAGCGACGCCATCGAGGCGCACTGCTCGGCTCCCGCCTCGTCGGCGCCGAAGTCCGAGCGCGCCTGCTGCAGCTCGGCCAGCCCGGCGGCCCGGTCCCCCAGGTCGAAGACCGCGGCACCATGGACCGCCTGCAACGTGAACCACGACTGGGGTGACGACGCGGCCGGCCCCGGTGCCAGGCCGTCGGCGGCGAGGCGCTCGGCGTCGGTGGCCTCGGAGCGCATGAGCTCGGAGTACGCCAGCATCGCCGTGGCCGCGGTCGACCAGGACGTCCTCTCCCAGCCGTGGTCGGCCGCGGCGAGGAGAGCCTCGCTGCTCACCGCCCGCATCGTCCGCAGGTCGCCGGAGACGGCCGCGACGACACCCAGCAGCGCGAGGCACTGCATCTGCAGGTAGTCGAAACCGTGCCGGCGGCTCAGGGCCAGCGCGGCCTCGAACTCGGTGCGGGCCCCGGCCCGGTCGTCGTGCTCGAGCCGGACGTTGCCCCGGCTCAGCCGGGCGAGCGCCTCCAGCTCCGGTTCGGCGGGTAGCTCGTCGGTGTTCGCGATCGCGGACGGGACCGGGTCGGGGATTCCGGCACCGAACTGCTCGGCCACGGCCCGGAGCACCGTGAGCTCCACGGTGCCGTAGGCCGGCCAGAACTGCCGCGCATGGCGCAGGTCTCCCTGTGCGGCGAGGAGCTCCCCGGCCTCGAGGTTGCTGAGCGCCGAGGGGAGGGACAGCCAGGGGTCGAGGGCGGTGGCGTGGGCCCCGATACGCGAAAGTGCACGTCGCAGCGGCTCGTGTTCCCCGACGAGGAGCAGCGGCACGGCGAACCGGTGCAGCAGATCGGTCAGCAGCGCCGCCTCACGGCCCTGCGCGGCGTGGTCGAGTGCGCGCACGGGCTCGTCCTGGCCCGCCCACCAGCGGGCGGCCACGCCGTGCAGGTCGGCCACTCGTCGCTCGCCCTGGCGCTGGAGGTCGGCGAGCAGATGGGTGCGCAGGAGCTCCTGGACGCGGTAGGCCTCGTGTGGCCATCCGGTGGCCGTCACGAGGGAGGTCCGGTGCTGGAGCCGGTCGAGCATGCTGCCGGCCTCGTCCAGCCCCGAGAGCTCGGCGGCGAGCCCGGCCGGCACCGGGTTACTGATGCTGATCACGCGCAGGAACTCCTGCACGTCCTCCGGCAGGCCGGAGAGGATCTCGCCGACGAGGTAGTCGGCCACGGAGCGATCCGCCCCGGAGAACTGCGTGAGGAAGATGTCGCGGTCGGCGGACTTCCCCATCCCGAGGGCGGCGAGCCGCAGACCGGCGGCCCAGCCGCCGGTGCGCCGGTGCAGCACCTCGACCTGCTGCTCTGTGAGGTGCAGCCCTGACTTCTCCATCAGCGCCGCGGCCTGGTGCCGGGTGAAGGACAGCTGCGCGGCGCGCAGCTCCTGCAGCCGGCCGGCCAGCCGTAACCGGGGCAGGGACAGCGGCGGATCGAGCCGGCTGGCCAGGACGAGCTGGACGGCGGCCGGCTTGATCCGGGTGAAGATCCTGACGCCGTGCAGAGCCTCCGGATCGACGAGCTCGTGCACGTCGTCGAGGATCAGGCGGAGGGGCTGCGGTAAGGCCTGCAGCGCGTCGACGAACTCGACGACGAACTCCGGTAGGGCGCCCAGCGGCCAGGCCCACGGAGCATTCAGCCGGCTGTCGGGTGGGACCGACGGGCAGCCCGCGACCGCCGCCACGACGGACGCCCACAGCCGACTCGGGTCGTTGTCATCGCGGTCGAGGCCGACCCACGCGGTGTCGACCGCGGCGCTCGTCCGCGCCCAGTCCGCGAGGAGCAGCGTCTTGCCGTAGCCGGCGGGAGCGCAGACCAGCGAGAGGTCCGCAGCCGCTCCGGCGTCGAGCTCCGCGTACAGCTCCGCGCGCGCGACGAACTCGGGCGGGACCTGCGGCACCGTGATCTTGACGGCCGGAACGAGCGGCATGGCGGTCAGCTCCAGGTTGCCCGTTTCGGCCCCGCGATCATTTGGCGAACATTCGGATCGATCTCCCGAAGAGGGGCCGGCGCACAAATGTGATGTTCATTGACGGCTCGCTCGCCGACGATAGTGCTGGCAGGTGGTGGTGTCTATCGACCGACGCCGGGTAGATGGTCGGCGGGAACGCCATTCAGCGCGGTTCCCTCGTCCGTTCACGCGCCAATGACCGCTCGTCACGGGCAAAGGGGACGAGTCATATCCGATCCCGTTCCGAGAATGTTCGCCCGTTCGGATTTCCCGCCCGACGGCGATGCGTCACTCGGCGAACCACACATCCACGAGATCTTCTGCGGCGAGTCGCTGCTCCTGGGCGATCCGTTCGAGAGCCGTGGCCAGGGCGAGCGACAGCGCCACCGCGAAGGCGCGGAGCCCGCCCGCACCTTCCTCCCGCACGATGCGGTCCACGACGTCGTTCAGGGCGGCGAGCCCGCGCTCGTAGTTGTGGTCGTCGGAGAGGACGGCCCGCATGGCCTCCAGGACCAGTGAACGGGTCTGCCGCTCGGCGGACAGGTCACTCACGTTCGTTCTCCTCGCGGGCCGGCGGAAGGTCGCTACCCCCCGCCGACCTCTGGCCGCGGTGACTCTAGCCCGTGATCCCCAGCGCTGCTGTCCGCGCATGTAACCACCGATGGCGTGGGTATTCTGCGTCGTCAGCCCGGAAATGAGTGGGCTGGTGCCGCAGAGGAGCCACAGTGAGCGACGACGGAGCCGCCTCCGGCGAATCCGTGGACCTGTACCCGAGAGCGCGGGCCTACGACTCGGTGCGAGCCGTGCTGTCGGACGACCACAACTACGAGCGCGGGGTCGCCGGCGCCCAGGAGGTCCTGGCCGCGGTGCTGGCCGAGTCCGGGGTCGACGGACTGGCGGAGGTGGCCGTCGAACTCTCGCTGAAGCTCGCGTCCGCGATGGAGCGCATCGCCGGAGACCAGGGCCTCGCGGCCGTGGACCTCGCCGACGTGTGGTTCGTGGACTGATCAGCGCAGCAGCCCGCGTTCGTACGCCGTCGACACCGCGGTCCGGCGGCTGCTCACGCCGAGCTTGCGGTAGACCGCGCGCACTCCGGTGCTCGCCTCCGTCGGGGACATCCGTAGTTCCTCGGCGATCTGCTCCATCGACAGGGACGACGGCAGCCGTGCGAGCAGCCGCACCTCGGTGTCGTCGAGGCGCGCGCTCCGGTACTCCGGCGGCCGGTCGGCGGCTGGTGCCCGGGCCGCGAACGGCTCGGCGGCGCCGATCGGGTCGAGGTGCTCGTCCAGGAGCTCGCGGGCGTGCCCGGCCGCCAGCGCGAACGGCCGTACGACACCGAGGGACGCGCCGGCGGACAGCGCGTCGCGGAGCGTACGACGAGCGGTGCCGACGTCGCCGTCGCTGACCTTGCCGCTCGCCTCCACCAGGAGCGCCTCGACGACGGTGTGCGGCAGCAGGGGGGGCACGGTGCCGTCCAGGATCGGCTCGACCAGCGCGGTGGCCTGGGCATCCCGGCCCGCCGACTGTTCGGCCCACGCCCGCATGAGGACGACTTCCGCGCACAGGCCGATGCGGTCCGTCAACCACGCGACCACGGCGCGCGCCGCCTCGGGACGGCCGAGCGCCGACGCAGCCTTGTGCTCGACCACGGCGAGGGCGGCCGCCTGCACCGGGCTCAGGTGGACCGCGCCGAGGTCGGCCCGGGCCTGCTGCATCTGCTGCAGCCCACGGCGCCGCTGCCCCGCGTCGAAGAGCGCAGCGCCCCGCACGGAGCGCAGCGCGAAGACGTACCGCGCCCGGAGCGCCGTTCCGCCCCGCCGCAGCGCCTCGCCCGCGAGCCGATGCGCCTCGACGGGTTCGGCACGCATGAGCGCCCCGTAGGCGAGCATCCACCGCACCGCGGTCGCCAGCGGCGCCGCCTCCCACCCACCGGCGATCGCCACCGCGTCCGCCCGGGCCGCGGCCGTCGTCATCGCCGGGTAGTCGCCGCTGATGCCCGCCACGCTGCCGAGCAACCCCAGGCACTGCATCTCGAGGTACCCGAAGCCGTGCAGCCGGGCCAGCTCCAGCGCCTCCTCCAGCGCTGCGGTGGCCGCGGACGGGTGGCCGTCGACCAGCATCGCCCTGCCGCCCGCAGCCGCGAGGGCCAGCGCGGCCCATTCCGGGGCGTCGCGGCGGCTGCGCTCGGGGTCGACCGGGTCGGGGACGGCGCCGAGATCCCCGGTGGCGGCGGCGGCGAACACACCGGTGATCGAGCGCAGTACGGTGAGCCTGGGGCCGGCCTCGGCCGGCGTGGGACCGAGCCCGCGTGGCGCCGGTCCGTCACCGGCCGGCTCCAGACCTGCTTCGATGCGGGTCAGCGCTGAGCAGAGGGCCAGCCAGGGATCATCCGCGACGGCCTTCTCGCCGAGCCGGGCCAGCAGCCGGGCGAGCGCGGGATGGCCACCGGTGGCCAGCAGCCGGCCCGCAAACCGGTGGACGACCTCGACGAGCAGTGCGGCGTCGTCCCCCCGAAGGGCGTTGCGGATCACCGCCTCGAGGGGTTCGGCCTCCGCCGCCGGCCGGCGCGCGGCGCGACCGGGCAGAGCGGCGCCCCCGCCCGGGCCGACATGGCCGGTGTGCAGGTGGGCCGGCACGAGCGGGTGCACCCGGAACCCCGCCCGGGACAGGCGCTGGACGAGCCCCGTCTCGCGGGCCAGCCGCTCCAGCGCCTCGCCGGCGTCGCTCCGGCCGCTGAGCAGGGCCGCCAGCCGGGGGGTGACCGGACCCCCGCCGATCGCGTCGAGCAGATCCCGGTCCGCGGCCGGCAGGACGTCCAGCACCTCGCGAACGAGGAAGTCGGCCACCGGATCGAGGGCGGCCGCGAACCGCTCCAGAACCGCGGTCGGATCCGACCCGCCGCGCAGGGCGGCGCCGAGGAGCCGCACCCCGGCGGGCCAGCCGCCGGTGCAGGCGTGCGCCTCGGTTGCCTGAGCCTCGTCGAGGTGCAGGCCCGCTCGCCGGAGCATCTCGCCGGTCTCCTCCACCGTGAAGCGCAACCCGGCGGCACGGACCTCGCGCAGCCGTCCCACCGACCGCAGCGCGCCGAGGGAGAGCGGAGGGTCCCGGCGGCCGCAGAGGACGAGGCGCACCCCAGCCGGACGCGCGGCCAGAAGCGCCCCGAGGACCGCCAGCGCCGCCGGTGCCACGACCTCGTGCACGTCGTGCAGGACCAGCGCGACCCGCACCGGCAAGGCGGCGAGCCCGCTCAAGAGATCACCGACGAGGACAGAGGTCGGTGACGAGCCCCTTCGGCCGAGCTCGTGCAACGCGCTGTCGGCCGGGATCGCTGGGCAGGCGGTCAGAGCGAGGACGATCACCTGCCAGATGCTCTCGGCGGCCTCGGCCCCCTGGTGCAGGTCGGCCCAGACGACCGGAGAGGCGGGCGGGGCGGTGCGCGCCCAGTGCGCCAGCAGCGCGGTCTTGCCGAACCCGGCGGGAGCACAGACCAGGACGACGTCGCCGCCGTCGTCCTGTAGCGCGGCGAGTAACCGCGACCGTGGCACGAACGGGTCCGGAAGCGCGGGAATCGCCGTAGGCGGGATCGGCAGCATGCCGAACCTCCTCCCTGGATTCTTCGCTGACGTCCGAAGGGTCCTGCCGATCGGGATGAGCCCGGCTCATTCCCCCGGGATGAAGGCCGCGTGGATGAGCCCCGTCAGAGGAGACGCAGCTCCTTCGCGCGCCGCACGGCGTCGCGCCGGCCGTCGGCTCCGAGCTTGCGGTAGACCATCCGCTGGTGGCTCTTGACGGTGTTCACCGACAGATACAGCTCGGAGGCGATCTCCGCGTTGGACAGCGTGCTCGCGATGTAGCGCAGGACGAGCTGCTCCCTCTTTGTCAGCGCGGCGGCCTGGACGACCGGCGGCCGGCTGCGCTGCCCCGACATCCGGCGCGCCAGATCCACCGCGAAGGCAGCCACCGCGGTGCCGGCTTCGATCCTCGCGCCGAGCAGGTCCCGCAGATCCGCCGCGTGGACCAGGAAGGGCCGTCGCATCCCGATCGGAGCCGCCGCGATCAGCGCGTCCTCCAGCCGGGACAGCCCGGCCGCGCGGTCCTGCCGCCCGGCGATCACGCTGCGCAGCAGGGCGCCCTCCACCCGCCCCCGCATCGTGGCCCCGTCGTCCGGGAACGGGGCCAGCGCCGCCTCCGCCGCCGCGAGGTCCCCCGCGCGGAAGCTCAGATGGGCGAGGGCCCTCGCGGACTCCGCCGTGACCGGGCCGGGCGATCCTCGCAGCACCTCGCCCGCGCGTTCGAGGTCACCGCTGCGGCACAGCAGGTCGGCCTCCACCTGCAGCAGCCGGTCGGCGAGCGCCGGGGGCGCGCTGCCGACCAGCCTCGCCGTCGTCGACCGCAGGGCGGTCAGCGCGCCCTCCAGGTCGCCGGCGTCCGCCTGGCGGAGCGCGGTCAGGGCGGCCGCGGCGAGCTGGATGTGGGATTCAGGGGCCACCTCCTCGACCTCCGCCACCCGTCCGAGCCAGTGGTCGGCATCGGAGTGGTGGTCCCGGTCGAGCGCCACCCGGGCCAGGGTCAGGTAGGCCGCCACGACCTGGGCCGAGACCGTCCACCCGAGCCCCGTCACGAGCTCGATCACCGCGCGCGCCTCGTCCTGCGCGGCGTCGAGGTCGCCCCGCTCGCACTGCAGCAGGGCGAGGTGGGCCGCCGCGTTGATGTGCGGCCGCAGGACGCCACCGGGCCGGTCCATCTGCACGGCGGCCCGCAGGTGCTTCTCCGCCGAGGGAGCGTCACCGGTCCAGAACTCGGCCGTCCCGGCGTTTCCGAGGGCCAGTAGCGGCACCACGTCCCAGGCGGCGAGCCCGAGCGCGGCGAGAGCGGCCGGATCCTCCGGGATCCGCCGGCACGCGTCGGCGACGCCGGCGAGGTCCCCCCTCGTGCGGGCGTGCCCCAGATCGATCAGGTGCAGCACGACTCGAAGCCGGCTGGCGCGTCGGCCCGACAGGCGGTCGGCGCCCGCCGTGGCCGCGGCCGTCAGCTCCCCAACTCCCGCGCTCGAGCCCTGGATGACCCGGGCTCCGGCGAGCGCGGCCGCGAGCTCGGGGTGGCCGAGCAGCGCGTCCCGGGGCACGGCGGACAGGATCAGCTCGACCTCCCGCGGGCTGCCCCGCAGCGTGAGCGCGGCGACGTGGACGCCGAGGATCTCCGCGGCGAGCGGCCAGAGCCTGCCGCGGAGTGCGTAGCGGACGGCGTCGAGCGGCATCCCCTGGTGCAGGCACCACTCGGCCGCGCGTCGGTGAAGATCGCGGAACGTGCGTGGCGCGACGATGCGGGCGCGCAGGACGTCGGCGATCAGCCGATGCAGCCGGTACCACCGCCCGCCCGTGCCGACCGCGTGCACGAACAGGTTCGACGCGGCGAGCTCGGCGAGCGTCGCCGCGCCGCTCCGGTTACCGGTCAGGGCGTCGGCGAGGTCGGCGCACACGACGTCCAGGATGCTGAGCCGCACGAGGAAGGCGAGCAGGTCCGGGGCCAGCCCGTCGAGCACCTCGTCGAGCAGGTACGCCGCCACGGCGTGGTCGTCGCCCGAGAACGCATCGACGAATCCGGTGGGGTCCGCCGTGCCGTGCAGTTCCAGGGCCGCCAGCCGTAGGCCTGCGGCCCAGCCCTCCGTGCGCTCGACGAGCCGGTCGACGTGCACGGCGTCGAGGTCGATCCCGAGCCCGCCGAGCATGTCCTGGGTCTCGTCGGCCCGGAAGGCGAGGTCCGATGCCCGGATCTCGGTGAGGACGCCGGAGAGGCGCAGCCGGTGCAGGGGCCACGGCGGGTCCCGGCGGGTCGTGACGACGAACCGGAGCCCCGGCGGGGGCCGCCGGACCAGCCGCAGCAGGCTCTCGTGCACGGCGAGCCCGGTCACCTCGTGCAGGTTGTCGAGGACGAGGACGACCGGCGTCCCGTCCGCGGCCAGCGCCTCGGCGAACCGCCCCGGCGCCTGTTCGAGGTCGTCGGCGGTGACCGCGTTGCGCAGGACGCCGGCGGCGCGGTTCCCGACCACGGGGCGGAGCGCCTCCGCGACGGACGTCCAGAAGGTCCGCAGGTCGTCGTCGCGCGGCCCGAGCGAGATCCATGCGGACGCACCTCGGGCGCCGCCCGCGCCGAGCCAGGAGCCGGCGAGCAGCGTCTTGCCCCATCCCGCCGGTGCGGCGATCAGGACGCAGGAGGCCGCGAGCCCACCCGGGAGCCGGGAGTGCAGACGCGGCCGGACCACCACATGGGTGGCGAGCGGGACGGCGAACCGGGTGTCGACCCGCTCCGTGTCGTCGGAGGCAGGTGGAGGGCGGCCACCCCGTCTCATGCCGGCAGGAGGGGGCGCTCTCATCCGGTTGCTCCGACCATGTCGGGAGGGGAGGCCGCACCGGACGGGAGAACGACGTGAGCGCTGAGTACGCCTTCCGGGTCACCGGCAGGCTGACGCCCGGGCTGCTGGGCGCGCTCCACCCGCTTGAGGCGAGCGCGGCGACGACGGAGACACTGCTGGTCGGCCGCGTGGCCGACCGCGCCGCGCTTCACGGCTTCATTGCGCGGATCGAAGCGCTGGGCCTGGAGCTCGTCGAGCTGCAGCGGCTTCCTCGCCGTCCCGAGGGCCGCGGTGCCGGCTGTCCCGAATGCGGCGCAGACGCTCCAGCCGCCACGCGCGGGATCGGCACCGGCCCGCGGACCTAGCGGCGCCGACCGTCTCGGCCGGCAGGTACGACGGATCTCGGGCCGACAGTTCCTGCGCTCGACGGTCGCCATCGGGTGCACCTCGCTGCCTCGGCGTCGTCGAGTCAACTCGGTCCGTCGCGGGCCGGACAGGCCCGTTCGGGCCTTCCGGCGCCCTCCGATCGGTGCAGGCCCACCCCGAGGCTCCTCCGTTCCGGGCAGTGCGCGATCCGACGTGTACCGGGACAGTGGCCTCGGAGGTGCGCATGGTCCTGCTCGTGCTCGTACTGCCTGTCCTGATGGGTGTGTTCATGCTGGTCATGGAGCGGCTCGAGGCGGCACTGCTCGGCGGCACGCCGCCCGACCTCGACGAGGAACTGCCCGTGCAGGACGGCCGTCGCCAGAACGACCTCGGCCGGCTCTCCCCGGGGAAGCAGGAAGCGGCTTCGCATCGTCGCCAGGACGATCACCCGGCAGCTACCGCTGCCACTGTCGGTACCGGCGGCTAGGGTCCGCCCGTGAGTCATCACCCGCTGCCGTCCCCCGAGCCCGCGGCACTCCGTGTCAGGTGCGCAGTCGGGACGACGCCGCCGCGGTTGTCATAACGGAGGCGACGCGGGGCCGAGCGCCGCGGGGGAGGGGACCGCACCGGCCCATCCGCGACCCGGAACCGATCGGGAGTGGCTCGCGCCCGCCGGCGACATCCCGCTGACCGCCGACGAGGCCGGCTACGTCGCGGCATCCCGGGCGGCGAACACGCTGCGCGGCTACCGCGAGACTGGGCCGACTTCACCGCCTGGTGCCACGCCCACGACGAGCAGTCGCTCCCGGCCGACCCGGCCGCGCTCTCCGGCTACCTCACCGACCTCGCCGGCCGCGGGGCCAAGGTCGGCACGATGAGTCGGCGCCTATCGCCGATCCGCTTCGCCCACCAGCTCGCCGATCATCCCGACCCTGCCGCGGGGGCCCGGGTCAGCGCGGTGTGGGAGGGCATCCGCAGCCCCACCCGAGCAGGCGGTTCCGCTCATGCCGCCCGAGCTCCTCGACGTCGCCGCGGCCTGCCCGACCACGCGGGTCTGGAAGACCCGTGAGCCCGAACCCGACCTCGCCGGACTGCGCGACCGCGCGCTACTGCTGGTCGGGTTCTTCGCCGCGCTGCGCCGCAGCGAGCTCGCCGTGCTCACTGTCGACCAGATCACCGACCACGACCGCGGCCTGGTGACCGGTATCGCCCGCTCGAAGACCAACCAGACCGGCCTCGAACGCGAGCTTGTCGTCCTGCCCCGCACCGCCCGCCCGCCCGGAGGAAGGTTGTCTCGGGCACGGTCACAGGCTGCCGAGCCGCTCCAGAGCCTCGCCGTAGAGCGCGGCGCCCCGCTCGGCCGAGGCGACCACCTTGGCCTTGTGGGCGCGCCGGCTGATCTGCTCGCGGACCGCGCGTCGCGGGTCGCCGCGCGCGCCGGCTCGTGATCAGCGGGCGTACCGCTGGGCAGCGGTGGTGGCGCGGCTGCGCGGCCGAGGCCGGTCCACGTTGGCGCCGGTGAGGGCCCGCACCTCCATCTCGGCGTGCCGCCGGGCGGCGTCGGGATCGCGGCGCCGGCCGCCGAGCCAGGTGCCCACCGCGCCCAGCAGGAACGAGACGGGGATCGACACCATGCCCGGGTTGGCCAGCGGGAACCAGGCGAAGTCGTGGTCGGGGAACAGCGACGTCGGGGTGCCCGACACCTCCGGCGAGAACGCCACGAGCACGAGCGCCGTGATCATCCCACCCCAGATGCTCAGCACGGCGCCCGTGGTGGTGAAGCGCGGCCAGTACAGCGTGTAGAGCAGCGACGGCAGGTGGGCGGACGCCGCGACGGCGAACGTCAGGCCGACGAGCACGGCGATGTTCTGTCCGTTGGCGACGATCCCGCCCGCGATCGCGATGATCCCCACGACGACGGCGGTGAACCGCGCGACCCGGACCTCGACGCGCGGGTCGGCGTTGCCACGTTTCAGCACCGTCGCGTAGACGTCGTGGGCAAACGAGGCAGACGCGGTGATCGTCAGCCCGGCGACGACGGCGAGGATCGTGGCGAACGCGATCGCGGCGACGACGCCCAGCAGCACCTCGCCGCCGAGCTTGTAGGCCAGCAGCGGGGCCGCGGCGTTCGACTCGCCGGCAGCGGCCGTGATGGCGTCGGGCCCGACCAGCGCCGCCGCGCCGTACCCGATCACGATCGCGGCGAGGAAGAAGAGGCCGATCAGCCAGATCGCCCACACGACCGAACGGCGTGCGGCGCGGCCGTCCGGCACGGTGTAGAAGCGCATCAGGACGTGCGGCAGGCTTGCGGGCCCGAGCAGCCCGGCCAGCCCGAGTGACAGGAAGTCGATCTTCGACAGCTCGGTCCTGCCGTACTGCAGGCCGGGGTTGAGCAGCGCCTCGCCCGCCGAGTTGGCCGTCATCGTGGACTGCAGCAGCGACGAGAGGTTGAACCCCCACCGGCCGAGCACCCAGACCGCGAGCAAGGCGCCGCTGACGGCCAGCAGCACGGCCTTGAGGATCTGGACCCACGTGGTGCCCTTCATCCCGCCGACGAGCACGTAGACGAGCATCAGCACGCCGACACCCGCGATGACGACGGACTGGTCCACGCGGTCGGAGTTGGGGATGCCCAGCAGCAGCGTGAGCAGCCCGCCCGCGCCGGCGATCTGGGCGACCAGGTACAGCATCGACACGAGCAGGGTCGAGGTCGCCGCCGCGGAGCGCACCGGCCGCACCCGCAGCCGGTAGCTCAGCACGTCGGCCATCGTGTAGCGGCCCGTGTTGCGCAGCGGTTCGGCGATGAACAGCAGCGCGATCACCCATCCGGTCAGCGAGCCGATCGCGAACATCACGCCGTCGAAGCCGTACACCGCGACGGCCCCCACGACACCGAGGAACGCCGCCGCCGAGAGGTAGTCACCCGCGATCGCCGTGCCGTTCTGCGCCGCCGTGAACGCCTGGCCGCCGGTGTAGTAGTCGCCGGCCGCGCGGTGACCGCCCCGTGCCGTCGCGAACAGGACCACGAAGGTCAAGGCGACGAACCCCGCGAATATGCCCAGGTTCAGTCCCGGGCTCCCCACGGCCGTCCCGGCGGCGAGCAACGTCATGGGCATCCCTTCGGCGACGACACCGGCAAACCCCGATCGGCGCAACGCTGCCCGTACGTGTGATCACGTACCGCGACAACGCGGCACCCTGGTGGGCAAGTGGCGGAATGATAGGCGGCCGATCAGGTGCTACTGGTGCGTAGAAATGGCGAAAGGTCGCCACTGAGCGGCGAATGGCTCGAGCTCAGACCATCGACCGCTCCTCGGGAGCCGCCCGTCTCTTCGACGTAGGCTTCGACGCCTCGGTTGGGTGACAGCCCGGGCCGACCATCAGCGATCCCGGCCGCCCGGACGCTGAGGCTGCCGGGATCGCAGCCCTCAGCACCTGTCCGCTGCCGCTGCGGCGCCAACCTCGCGGCCCGCTTCCCCGGCTCGGCGAGGGTGTCGGCGGCCAGGGCGAGCGCCTCGGCGACCTGCTGTCCGGACACGTGCCGAGGGCGCCGGATCCGGGCGACAGGACACCTCGCCCTGCGGCGCGGTTGTCGGGACCGGAGATGGCGGAGCGAGAGGCACCAACTCTGGTGAGCCCCGGGTTTGGTGAGGTCGGGCAACTGGAGTTCTGGTCGCGTGATCCCTTTGAGGAGGGTCCTGGGCAGGCGCGGTTATCCGCTGGTCGCGGACGTCGGCGGTCCCGGAGGTACCGGAACTGGCGGGAGTCGGCGCCCGCGGTGTGCAGGCGCAGCAGCGGGACGCCCGCGCCCTCGACCTCGAGGTTCAGGTAGTGCCCCTCGATCGGGCTCACGCCGGGAACGGGGCCGCGGGTCCGCCCGCCGCGGCGGCAGCAGCGACGCCGCTCGGAGGGCGTCGACGATGCGGTCGACAGCCGGTGCGGCGCGGGCCCAGACCTCCCGGCTGCCCCGTACCCCGTGCGCGCCGCGGGTCGCGACGAGCGCCTGCGCCGAGGTCATCCCGCGCGGCGGGGGCGAGGAGCGGAACCGCCCCACTCCTCGGCCGAGACGGTGAAGCAGAAGTCCCGGCTGGCGTTGACGTCGTCGCCCTCGGTCACGTCGAGCGCCTCGCCGCGGACCGCACGCCGATCCGCCGGTCCCCGATCTCGAGCAGGGCCGACCACGGGTGGCACGGCGACAGCCCGCTCAGCAGGGAGGGGTCGAGGGCGGGGGCGACGCCGTCGTCGCGGAGAACACTCACGCCGCAGATCGTGAGTCTGTCTGACAATCTGGAAAACCCCTGTCACGGATCGGTTGCGCGCTCCGTTGACTGCTCCTCGTTTTTGTGGTTACGGTCAATCCGCCGATTGTCAGACGGTCTGACGATCGGAGCTGCGATCGCAACGGTGCGACAAGATGGGACTGCGCGATGACGGGCAGTGAGAAGGCTGTTCGGGCCGGGTACACCGGCGAGCTCGAGACCCCCGAACGGGCCGCGAAGCGCCGGTCCGCCACCCGCGGGGCGTTCTTCGCCGAGTTCGTCGACATGTTCGACATCTATCTGCCGACGGTGATCCTCACGCCGGCCCTGATCTACTTCCAACCGGCGGGCATGTCCCCGGGGCTCTCCGCCATCCTGACCTCGCTCGTGTTCGCCACGACGCTGATCGGCCGGCCCGTCGGGGCGGCGATCTTCGGCGGGCTCGCGGACCGGGTCGGCCGCCGCAAGGCCACGATCGCCTCGGTCGGCGGGTTCGGCGTGATCACGCTGCTCATCGCCTTCATCCCCGGCTACGCCACGATCGGGATCGCCTCCTACTGGCTGCTGATCCTGCTGCGCTTCCTCGACGGCATCTGCCTCGGTGGCGGATACACGGGTGCGCTCCCACTGGCCATGGAGTACGCGCCGAAGCACAAGCGGGGCCTGCTGGGCGGAGTCATCCTCGCGGCGTTCCCGCTGGCCTACATCGTGATCAACCTCGTCGGGATGGCCGCCTTCGCGCTCTTCCCGCTGGCCGGGCCGGCCTCGCCGTACGCCGTATGGGGCTGGCGGATCCCGTTCGTGCTCGGCGCGCTGCTGGCCGGCGTCCTGGTGCTGTACTACGTGCACAGCGTCTCCGAGTCCGAGATCTGGGAGGCGTCGGAGAAGAAGGCCGCGCCGCTGAAGAACCTCTTCTCAGGACCGAGCGGGCGCAGCTTCCTGCAGGTGTTCGCCATGATGACCGGGTTCTGGCTGACCCAGAACATGGTCACGCTGTTCCTGCCCACCACCGTGCTGCACACTGTGCTGCAGCTCAGCGGCACCCAGCTCACGACCGCGCTGCTGATCGCCTACATCTGCCTGGTCGCCAGCTACATCGGCTCCGGCGTGATCGCGCAGCGGATCGGCCGCCGGACCTTCTTCATGGTCCTCGGCGTGCTCATCGCTGTCGGCGGGTCGACGCTGATGGCGGTGCTGATGAACGGGACCCACCTGTCGTTCGGCATGATCGTGCTGCTGGTGTGCGTCTTCTCCGTGCTGGTCACGGCACCGTGGGGCGTGGTCCTGCCGTACATCAACGAGCGCTTCCACACGGACGTCCGGGCCTCCGCGTTCGGCCTCGGCTTCAGCGCGTCGGTGATCATCCCGTCCTTCTACGCCTTCTTCTACGCGGGCCTTGGCCGGGTCGTCTCCGCGGCGGTCGCCGCCGCCCTCCTCCTGGCGATCGGCGGGATCCTCGGGGCCGTGGGTGCCGCGGCAGGCCCGGAGACCAAGGACGTCGACTTCACGAGCGCCGCCTGATGGCCTACGAGGTCCTGGCGGTCCGCTACGGCACGCGCACCGCGCGCCGGTCCGAGACCTTCCTCAACCACCACGTCTACGGCGAGCCCGACTCCGAGCTGCCGATGGACTACTTCTTCTGGGTCGTCCGCGACGGCGAGCGGACGGTCGTGGTCGACTGCGGCTTCGGCGCCGGGGCCGGTGCCCGCCGCAGGCGCACGATGCTGGTGGACCCGGTGGAGGCACTGCGCGGCCTGGGGATCGAGCCCGAGACCGTCGACCGGCTCGTCGTCACACACGCCCACTACGACCACGTCGGCAACCTCGACCGCTTCCCGGCCGCCGAGATCGTGCTCGCCCGCCGCGAGCTGGAGTTCTGGACCGGCCCCTACGCCGGCAGGCTGCAGTTCGCCCACTCCACGGAGCCCGACGAGCTCGGCCTGCTCGCGAAGGCCGCCGCCGACGGCCGGGTCCGGCTGGTCGAGGACACCCTCGACCTGGCCCCGGGGTTCGAGCTGGTCGTGGTCGGCGGGCACACCCCCGGCCAGCTCGTCGCCCAGGTCGCGACCGACGGGGGCGCCGTCGTGCTCGCCGCCGACGCGCTGCACCTCTACGAGGAGCTGGAGCGGGACCGGCCGTTCTTCGTCGTCGCGGATCTCGCCGACATGTACCGGGGCTTCGACCTGCTGCGCGAGATGACCGAGGACCCCGGCCGGGTGCTCCTCGCCGGGCACGACGCCGCCGTCCCCGAGCGGTTCCCGGGCCGCGTGCCCGGGCTGGCGCCCGAGCTCGCCGACCTGGTCGTTCGGGTCGCGCCG
The DNA here is from genome assembly GCF_025465255.1 of Pseudonocardia sp. Lineage (GTDB taxonomy): Bacteria > Actinomycetota > Actinomycetes > Mycobacteriales > Pseudonocardiaceae > Pseudonocardia. The sequence continues at coordinate 33,105 of NZ_JAODNI010000165.1, read as the reverse complement.
GGGGAGGACGCGCCGGGGGAGGACACGGCATGACGGACGACGGGCTCGCGGGTACGGTCGCGCTGGTCACCGGGGCGGCGGGCGCCCTCGGTGCGGCGAGCGCGCGGCTGCTCGCCGCGCGCTGGCCTACCAGGCGTCGAAGCACGGGGTGCCTGGGCCTGCTGCACGGGGCCGCGGTCTACGGCGGCCCGCTCGGGATCCGGGTCAACGCCATCGCGCCGGGGATCGTGCCGACCGCCCTGTTCGCGGCGTCGGGCGAAGGGCCCGGCGGCGGCGATGACATGGCCCGGCGGGCCGCGACCACGCCGTTGCGCCGGCCGGGCAGACCCGAGGAGATCGCGTCGGTCGTGGCCTTCCTGCTCGGCGACGGGGCGTCGTACCTGACCGCCGAGGTCGTCTCGGTCGACGGCGGCGCCGCGGCCGTCAGCACGGTACGCCCGTCGGGCGGGGCGGGCGCGTGGGACAACGGGCCGGTCGACGCGCGGTTGCGGGCATGAGCACAGCGGGAGAGGAGCACCCGGTGGACACAGTGGGGATGGTCGGCCTCGGCAACATGGGCGGCCGGATGGCTCGGCGGCTCGTCGAGGGCGGGTTCACCGTCGTCGGGCACGACCCGGTCGCGGGCCGGGCCGACGCGGCGAGTGCGGAGCCGGCGGCGGATCCGGCCGAGGTGGCCCGGCGGGCCCGGATCGTGCTGCTGTCCCTGCCGGACAGCCACGTCGTGGAGCCGGTCGTGCGAGCGGTGCTGGAGGTGGCCGCCGAGGGGGCGACGATCGTCGACCTCTCGACGGCGTCGCCCGCCTCGACCCGGACCCTGCACGACGAAGCGCTGGCGCGCGGCGTGCGCTACCTCGATGCGGGGATCTCCGGGGGCGCCGCCGCGGCCGAGAAGGGCAGCCTGACGATCATGGTGGGCGGCGCCGCGGCCGCCCTGGCCGAGCTAAAGCCCGTCTTCGCGCCGATCGCCGCGACGGTCCACCACATGGGGCCCTCCGGCGCCGGCCACACGGCCAAGCTGCTCAACAACTTCCTCAACGCCGTCAGCCTCGCAGCCTCCGCCGAGGTGATGGTCGCGGGCCGCAAGGCCGGGCTGGACCTGTCGCAGCTGCTCGAGGTGATCAACTCGAGCAGCGGCGTCAACTTCGCGACCACGAACCGGTTCCCCGCGATCGTCCGCGGCGACTACCTCGAGGGCGGCCTGACGAGCAGGCTGATGACCAAGGACGTCGCGCTCTACGTCGACCTGGCCGCCCGGCTCGGCGTCCCCACCCTGAACGCCGCGGGGCCGCTCGCCAGCTTCGGCCTCGCGGAGACCCTCGGCTACGGCGACCTCATCAGCAACCGTGTGGTCGACGCCCTCGGCGACGTCGCCGGCGGGGTACGAGTGCACGACCAGGAAGGATGACCAGTGCAGATCGTTCGGGGCCGGGCCCCTGACACCACACCGACCCAGAACCGGACCGAGACCTTCACGGGCACGGTCTGGGGGGATCCGGTGTTGCCCACGACGGCGGAGCACAACACGCTGAACTCGGTGACCTTCACGCCGGGCGCGCGCACGTACTGGCACCACCACACCGGCGGCCAGCTGCTCGTGGTCACCGCGGGGATGGGCTGGGTCTGCCCGCGCGGCGAGCAGCCGCAGGTGATCCGGGCCGGCGACGTCGTCTGGGTGCCGCCGGGGGAGCAGCACTGGCACGGCGGGACCGCCGACACGGTGATGACCCACCTGGCGTTCTCCATCGGCCCCACGACGTGGCTCGAGGAGGTCGCCGAGGAGGACTACCTCGCGGCGATGGGGGTGGCCCGATGAGCGGCGGGGACGACAGGGACGACCGGTACGAACGCGGACTCGGCATCCGCCGCGAGGTCCTCGGCGACGCGCACGTCGACCGCTCGCTGCAGGGCGTGAGCGACTTCGCCCGGCCCGTGCAGGAGTACGTCACGCAGAACGTCTGGGGCGAGCTGTGGAGCCGGCCCGGCCTCGACCGGCGCACCCGCAGCCTGCTCAACCTGGTGATGCTCACGGCGCTCAACCGCAGCCACGAGCTCGCGGTCCACGTCCGCGGCGCGGTCACCAACGGCTGCACGGAGACCGAGATCCAGGAAGCGCTGCTGCAGACCGCCGGGTACTGCGGTGCGCCCGCGGCGCTGGAGTCGTTCCGTGTGGCCGAGCGGGTACTCGGGGAGATCCAGGCCGAGTCCGTCGACGCCTCGGGGAACGGTCATGGCTGAGGCGCCCGTGGTGGGCTTCGTCGGGCTGGGCCGGATGGGCACCCCGATGGTGCGGCGCCTCGCGACCGGGGGCGTGACGGTCCGGGGACACGACGCCGCGCCCGGCGTGGCCGACGGGCTCGCCGACGTCCTGACCCCCGTGCCGAGCGCCGCGGCGGCGGCCGAGGGCGCACCCGTCGTGATCCTCATGCTCCCGGACTCGGGTGTCGTCGAGAAGGTCGTCGACGGGGGCCTGCTCGACGCCCTCGTCCCGGGAACGCTGCTGGTGGACATGAGCACGTCGGAGCCGCTGCGGACCCGAGCGCTGGCCGAGCGGGTCGCGGAGCGCGGGTCCACGCTCGTCGACGCCCCCGTCTCCGGCGGCGTCGCCGGGGCCCACTCCGGCACGTTGACGATCATGGTCGGTGGGCCCGACGACGCCGTGGAGCGCCTCACACCGCTGCTGGCGCTGATGGGGCGGGTCCGGCACGTCGGCGGGACGGGCGCCGGGCACGCCCTGAAGGCGTTGAACAACCTGCTGTCCGCCTCGCACCTGCTGGCGACCTCGGAGGCGATCATCGCGGGCGCGCGGTTCGGACTGGACCCCACGGCCATGCTCGACGCGATCAACGGATCCAGCGGCCGCAGCGGGTCGACCGAGACCAAGTGGCCGACCCACATCGTCCCCGGCACCTACGCGTCGGGCTTCACCGCCGGCCTGATGGTCAAAGACCTGCGGATCGCCCTCGGGCTGGCCGAGGCCGTCGACGCGCCCCGCGGCCACGCCGAACGCACCCTCGCGCTCTGGAGCCGCGCCGTCGACGCACTCGGGCCCGAGGCGGACCACACCGAGATCGCACGATGGCTGCGCGAGCGGCCGGAGGAGGACCAGTGAGCCCGACCGAGACCGTCACGCTCAGCCCGGAGCAGCAGCGGGTCAAGGACGAGTTCGTCGCCGTCCGCGGCACCTGGGGCGAGCCCTGGCAGCGGATCCTCGAGCTCGATCCCGCCTTCCTCGAGGCCTACCTGCACTTCTCCGGGGTGCCGTGGAACCAGGCGTCGCACCTCGAGCCGAAGGTCAAGGAGTTCGTCTACATCGCGGCCGACGCGGCGGCGACGCACCTCTACGAACCCGGCATCCGCCAGCACGTCGCGGCGGCGCTGCGGCACGGGGCCACCCCGGCAGAGATCATGGAGGTCCTGGAGCTGACCAGCACGCTCGGCATCCACGCCTGCAACATCGGGGTGCCGCTGCTGCTGGAGGTCCTCGAGGAGGAGGGCGTGCGCACCGGCCCGGCGCCGCTGGACGAGCGCCGGGAGCGGCTCAAGGCCGAGTTCACCGCGAACCGCGGCTACTGGCACGAGTTCTGGGAAGGGATCCTCGAGCTCGCGCCGGACCTGTTCGAGGCGTACGTGGAGTTCTCCTCGGTGCCGTGGAAGACCGGCACGCTGGAGCCCAAGGTGAAGGAGATGATCTACATCGCCTTCGACGCCGCGGCCACCCACCTCTACGTCCCCGGGTTGAAGCTGCACCTGCGCAACGCCGTCCGGCTCGGCGCCACGCAGGGCGAGCTGATGGAGGTGCTCGCGATCGTCAGCGTGATCGGAATCCACGCGGCGACGACGGCCGCGCCGATCCTCGCCTCGATCGTCGCCGAGCAGGCGGGCGAGGCGGGGTGAGCTGCGCCGGCTCCCGGGCCCGGGTCGTCGCGGCGGGCGTGGACGCGCCGCGGCAGCCCACCCGTGGGCCGGACCCGTCTACTGTGCGGCTAGTGACGGCAGGTGAGGAGACGGGCACCTTCCGCGGGATCCGGGTCGGCCGGATCGCCGCGCCGCTGCGCGAGCAGGTGATCGACGGGCTGCGCACCGCGATCCTCGAGTTCGAGCTGCAGCCCGGTCAGCGGCTGGTCGAGCGCGAGCTCGTCGAGCAGACCGGCGTCTCCCGCGCGACCATCCGTGAGGCGTTGCGCGAGCTGGCCGCCGAGGGCCTCGTCGTCACGGTGCCGCAGAAGGGCGCCATGGTGTACAAGCCGTCGGCCGACGAGGCCCGCGACCTCTACGCCGTGCGCGCCTCGCTGGAGGCGCTCACCGTGCGCCGGTTCATCGAGCGGGCGAGGGCCGCGCACCACGACCGCCTGCGGGCCACCGTTACCGCCCTGGAAGAGGACGTGGCCGACGGCGCGGATATGCACCGGCTGTTGCGCGACAAGGACCTCTTCTACACCGAGCTGCTCGCGGGCGCGGCGAGCCCGACCATCGAGCAGATCCTGGGCGGGGTGCAGGCGCGGGTCCGGCTGCTGCGCGCCACGTCGATGTCGCAGCCCGGGCGTGCGGCGCAGATGGCCGCCGAGATGCGCGCGCTCGTCGAGGCGATCACCGCCCGGGACGTCGCCTCGGCCCAGCGGCTGTGCATCGAGCACCTCGACAACGCCGCCGCCACCGCGCTCGCCGCGCTCGACGGCGTGGGGCGGCAGGGCTCGTAGGCGACCGAGCGCAGGTCCGGCGGGTGTCGCCGGACTCGAGGCGTTGCCAGTCGATGACGGTGCTGAGCTGCGGCCATACGGAAGTCAGCTCCAGGAGATCCCTGGCCAAGAAGTGGCCCGCAGCGCGTAGCTCCTTGTGCGCGAGGAAACGAACTGTGGTTCCGCGGGTGCCGTCGTCAGCGATCGGGACGAGGCCCGTGACCGGGATGCCGTCCTCGTACCGCTGGATCCACGATCCGTTGTGCCTCCGGTCGATGTGTACGCGCCACTCGCTCAGTGCAGCAACGACTGACATCTTGCGCCGCGGGTGGCCGTCGGGGAGTTGCTGTGCGCCGGGGAGGTCGAAGAACCTGAGGTCCTTTGTCGCCATGACGGGCTTCTTGACCGCCCGGCCCTCGTCGTCGAATCGAGCCCGCCAGCGTCGGTCAGCGACGCGCGGCCGTCGGCCTCGACACGATGGCCAAGCACCTGGAGCTGATAGCACCAGATGCAACGCGCCACTGAGGCAACGATCGCCGGCGCGAGTGGCGTGCCGCCACCGGTGCTGCTCGAACGAGGTGTCGACGTCGAGTTCGCCCAGCGTCGTCGGCTGGTGAAGTGGATGTAGTCGATGCGTTCGCTGGGCGATCGCTGCCCTTGCCGGTTCCGGGACGGAGCACGCTGTCGGGGTAGTCGGGCGAGTGATCGCTATCGGCCCAGGCGCAGCAGCCCGGCGTGACTGGATTGTCGGAACCCGCACGCCTTGCGGTAGAAGTGGTCGAGGTCGGGGTCGTAGTCGACGTGGAGCCAGTGACAGCCTGCACGGGTGGCCTCTTCGGCGGCGCGGCGGACCAGGCCTGCGCCGATACCTCGCCGTTGACGGGCGAGGTCGACGAGCGGATCCAGGACGAAGGCGTGAATGCCTCCGTCCCAGCAGAGCTAGACGAAGCCGACGAGCTGATCAGCTTTCCTCGCGCGATGATGTCCTCGGCCAACCATTGACCGCTGACCATGCGCCGCACCATCAAACCTGCCCAACCGACCGCAGTGACCAGCTGGGCCGATCGACTGAATTTATATAACCTGGATCACATGGTCGCTGTGCCGCGATACCCTCGTGGCCGCGCACGCGCGAAAGCCACGAAAGGCTCGCGACGAATTGCCGACCAGGCCGATATCCCATTGCTGGAGGGCAGCGCTTCACCAGGACGGACGTGAGGGAAGGGCCCGATCATGAGCGGTGGATCCACGACAACGGGCCGTGGAATGCGACGTGTCGCCCTGGGGGCATCAGCACTGTTCGCGGCGGGCGCGATGGCGCTGCCGGCAAGTGGTTCGGCGTCGGCGCAAGGGGGTTGCCCGCCCGCCTCTACCGCCACTGCCGCCTCGGCGATCACCGCAGCCGAGAGAAACGCGATACTCCGACTGCACAACCAGGCTCGTGCCGAACTCAAGGTTCCCCCCTCGTTGGCCCCGCTGACCTGGGACAGCTCACTCGCGAACGCCTCGCAGGGATGGGCGAACATCATCGGGCCCTCGAAGCACTCCGACTGCCACAGTGGGTCGCAGGCCTCCGGGCAAGGCGAGAACATCGCCGACTTCGGCACGGTCGAAGCGGGAGTGCAGTTCTGGTACAACGAGAAGTCGAAGTACGCCTACCCCACACCGGTCGCCCCCGGTGGCACCTATCTCCACTACACCCAGATGGTGTGGAGAGATACTCGGCGTATCGGTTGCGGGAAGGCCTCCTCACCCAAGTATTGGCCCACCAACATCGTGGTGGTCTGCAGGTACTCCCCGGCGGGCAACTTCTTCGGCCGCGCTCCCTACTAGCCCTGGTTCTTCATGAGTCGGGCGGCGTGTCGGGCTCGAGATGGACGAAAGGGCCCGTCTACCAGGAGAACTTGACCGGAAGGATCGGTGACCTACTGAGCCCTATGGGGCCGGTCTGCACAGTTGCTCACCTCAGCGGTCAGCCCCCCGCTGGGGTCAACACTTGTCCGGCACGCGGCATTTGCCCCATCCGCGAGCAGATCGCGCCGCTGATCCAGGCCCATCCGGAGACTGGCCCATCGGGGAGCCGAGCTCAAGGGGTCATCGTCTCGATGCAGGTGCGCAAATGCCGGCCGCCACATCAGCGCGCGGGCGGTAGATCAGCGCAGGCGATCTTCGTCTCTGCAGGGTCGTGGACGGCGACGGATCGAGCGCCGCCCAGATCCTCGACGTGTCGGGCAGACGGCTGCGGTCAGGCGCCCTGACGCTCGTCCCGCTGCCGGGCCAGCTCCTCCACCGCGCTCAGAAGGGTCGTCTCGAAGTCGATCAGCTTCGCCCAGGTCGGGATGATGACGATCCGCACCATGCGGTCGTAGAGCGAACGCACCTCGGCCTCCCACTCGACCCTCTGCTCGGGCGTCATCGCGTAGGTGCCGTTCATGCGGAGGAACTCGTCCGGGATTCCGTCGACGACGTCGAGCTCGGCCCGGCCACGGATGAGCAGGATGCGCGGCGGGTGCACCTCGGTATCGATGGTCAGCGCAACCGCCGGATTCTGCCGCAGGGCCGGGACCTTCACGGCGTTCGGCGTCGTGACAGGACGATCGTCGACCCGTTCCAGGCGAACCCGATCGGGATCGACCGCGGCGTGCCGTCCTTGGCCACATAGGCCAGGCGGGTCAGGTCCCGGGCCAGGAGCTCCCGGCTGATCGGACGAGAACTCATCGCCTCCGGCGGCCGGGCTCCGCCCGAACCCGGCACCGCTCGGAGATCAGGGAGGTGCGGGCCCGTGATCTCCTCACGGCGCGCCGAGACGGCAGCGGTGCGCACTCATGCGATTCCGCTGCCTTCCCGTTCGATCACCGCGGTGGGCGACCTCGCGGGAGCGCAGCGCCCCCGCGGGAGCGCAGGCGTGGGCGGACGTGCTCGCCCCGCACCTCGGTTCCCGGTGGACCTACCGGACGCTCACGGTGAACTACCGGACGCCCGCCGAGATCATGGCGCTGGCCGCTGCCGTGCTGGCCGAGTTCGCGCCCGACCGGCAGCCGCCCGAATCGGTGCGGGCGACGGGCGAGGATCCGTGGCAGCGCTCCGTGCCCGCGACCGACCTCGCAGCCGAGGTGCGCAAGGCCGTCGAGGCGGAGGTGGCGCAGCTGGGCCGCGGGACGCGGGCGGTGATCGCCGCCGACGTGGACGGCCTTGCCGGTCTTCCCGCGCAGCTGCACACCCCGGTGTCGGCAAAAGGTCTCGAGTTCGAGCCGTCGTGATCGTCGACCCGGAGCGGATCCGGGCACACAACCCCGCCGACCTCTACGTCTCGATGACCCGCGCCACCCAGCGGCTCGGGCTGCTGCACGTCGAGCGCTGAGGCGGCACGACCACGCAGACCGTGTGGGGCCCTCGCAGGGTGCACACACTTTGCGAGGACCCACGAGGTCTGCGAAATGCGGGAAAGGGGCCTGCTACCGCCACCGGTCCTGACACGCCGAGCGTGCTCGGCGGAAGGACCTGTAATGACGGACTCGTACGAGAGGACGATCATGGCCGACCTGAACCAGCTTCCCGCCGACCTGCCCATACCCGAAGACGACGAAGCCGCCGACCACCTCGTCGGTCAGCCGATCCCGCACTTGGGCCTGTCGAGCACAGCCGGTCGAACCATCGCCCTCGACGATCTCGGGCCGGCCCGGACGTCCTACATCTACCCGTTGACCGGCAGGCCGGACATCGACCTGCTGGGCCAGCGACAGCGAAGCCGATCACGGCCATGTCGACGATGTCCTGAGACCAGGGTGTGTCAAGCATGTCCTGAGACGCGACACAGTGGTTCGGCAGGGGTTGCGGATCTGCCTCTGAGGCGGTTCAAGCGCCGTCTCCGGCGGGCGCGGACCGGCCCAGCCGACGAGACGGGCACTGATCACTAGGCCGTTCGACTATTCGCGCGGCAGATCAGTCCTCCATGGGCGGCAGCCCGGGCAACACCTTCTCGAGCGTGATCGGGAAGTCACGCACGCGCACACCGGTGGCGTTGAACACCGCGTTGGCCACCGCCGCGCCGGCCCCGCAGATGCCCAGCTCACCGAGGCCCTTCGCGCCAAGGACGTTGGCTTTGTCGTCGAACCCGTCGAGCACGACGGCGTCGACCTCAACGGCGTCGGCGTGGACGGGCACCATGTATTGCGCGAGATCCCGGTTGACGAAGGCCCCGGACCGGGGGTCGACGACGGCCTCCTCCTCCAGCGCCGCACCCAGGCCCCAGATCATGCCGCCGATCAGTTGCGAACGTGCCGTCTTGGCGTTGAGGACACGACCCACCGAGAACACGCCCAGCATCCGCCGCAGGCGGATCTCGGCGGTGTCGGCGTCGACCCCCACCTCGGCGAAGTGGGCCCCGTAGGTGTGAAGCGCGTAGTCCCGGTAGTTCGGGTCATCGGTCATCGCGAGGGTCTCGCCCTCCGCCTCCACACCTTCGGGATGATTGCGCGCGACGATCTCGCTCAGTGCCTCGGACACGCCACCGATGCTCACCCTGCCACCCGAAAACTCCGCACCGGCCGGATCCAGGCCGTGCAGCGCGGAGCGCGCATCGTTGCGCGCCGTGGTCACCAGTTTCTCCCGCAGGGCCTCGCACGCGCGATGGACCGCGGTGCTCGAATTGGCGGCGCCCCACGAACCACCGGACCCCATGCTGACCGGATACTCAGAACGCCCGAGCTCGACCCGCACCCGACCGGGCGGCAGCCCGAGCCCGTCGGCCGCCACCTGGGTCAGGATCGTGTAGGTTCCCGTGCCGATGTCGGTCATGTCCGACTGGACGGCGGCGGTGCCGTCCGCCGCCAACCGCACCCGTCCCGTCGTCGGTGCCTGGAAGTGCCCGCGGATGGCCGCGGCCATGCCGTAGCCGACCAACCACTGTCCCTCCCGCACACTCGCCGGCGTGGCGGGGCGGCGCTCCCAATCGAACCGGCGGGCGCCTTCGCGCAGGCAGTCGACCAGGTGCCGGTCACTGAACGGCACGCCTCGCTCGGGATCCACGGTGGGTTCATTGCGGATCCGCAGCTCGACCGGATCCATTCCCACTGCATGGGCCAGCTCGTCCATCGCCGACTCCACCGCCAGCAGGCCCGGCGCCTCACCCGGCGCGCGGACGTCTTCGCCCCGCGGCAGATCCAGCGGCGTCAGCCAGGTACGGGTCAACCGGTGCGGCGCGGCGTAGAGGCCGCGCGTGGTGGTGGCCGTCGGCTCGATGTACTCCGAGTGGCGGTTCGTGTGCATCGTGACCTCGTGCGCGATCGCGACCAGCCGCCCGTCCCGTTGCGCGCCCAACCGCACCCGCTGGCTCGATGTGGGGCGGACGCCGGTGAGATGGAAGATCTGCTGCCGGGTCAGCGCGAGCTTGACCGGCCGGCGCAACGCGCGGGCGGCGAACACCGCCAGGATCGTCTCGCTGTGGATTCGGAGCTTGGAGCCGAATCCCCCGCCGACGTACGGGGTGATGATGTGGATCCGCTCCGGGTCGATCCGGAGCGTGCTGGCGATCGAGGCGCGAGCCGCGTCGACGATCTGCGTGCTGACATAGACGATCAGGTCCTCGCCGTCCGGTACCACCAGACATGCATGCGGTTCCATCGGCTGGGAGAGCTCGTACGGCGTCGTGTAGCGCTCATCGATTCTGACCGGGGCGGAGTCGAACCCGGCATCGAGATCACCCACGGCGGTGTCGGTCGGGAGGATGCCGAAAATCAGATTGTCCGGCGCATAGGCCTGATCTACGCAGGCGGCGAAGTCGTAGGAGCCCGACCCGCCGGCGTATTCGAGGTCGACCAGAGCGGCCGCCGCCCGTGCCTGTTCGAAGGTCGTGGCGACGACGAGCGCCACGGGCTCGCCGTAATGGTGAACGTCGGGGCTGCTCAGTACGGGGTAGGCGCGCCAATATTCAAAGGGAATGGACAGGTCGGGGGAGCCTTGGGCCGGGGCGTCGTGATGGGTCATCACCAGTTGCACCCCGGGCGAGCGTTCGGCGCGGGAGGTGTCGATCCGGGTGATGCGTCCAATGCCGATCGTCGCGCCGACGATGAACCCGTAGAGCGGTGGGCCGTCGTCCCAGTGCTCGTAGGCATACGTGGCCCGGCCGGCGACCTTCAACGGGCCATCGACGCGGTTGAGAGCTTGCCCGATCACCATCGCCTCCTCACCTCCCCTGGATCGCATCTGCCAGCGTGCGACAGAGCGTCCGCACGGCCAGCTCGATCTTGAAATCGTTCTGTCCCTGCCCCACCGCGCCCCGCATCGCCGCCTCGGCGGCCACGCGGTACGTGGCCATCGCGGCGGGACGCCCGATCAACGCCGCCTCCGCCTCCACCGACCGCCACGGCTTGTGCGCCACGCCGCCGAACGCCACCCGCGCCCCGCTGATCACACCCCGCTCCGTCGCGACGATCACCGCCACGGACACCAGCGCAAACTCATACGACGCCCGATCCCGCACCTTGCGATACAGCTGCCGGCCGGGCGGAGGCGGCGGCAGCACCACCCCCGTGATCATCTCCCGCGGTTCCAGGACGGTCTCGACATGCGGCGTATCGCCCGGCAGCCGGTGGAAGTCCGTGACGGCGACGCGGCGCGCCGAACCATCGGCGCCGAGCAGTTCGACGTGCGCCCCCAGCACCGCCATCGCGACAGCCATATCCGAAGGATGAGTGGCGATACAAGCGCCGCTGGCGCCCAGAATCGCGTGTATCCGGTTGAAACCGCCGATTGCCGAACAGCCCGAACTGGGCTCCCGCTTGTTGCAATCCGCCGCCGTGTCGTAGAAGTAGGGACAACGGGTCCGCTGCAGCAGATTCCCGCCGATCGACGCCTTGTTGCGCAACTGTCCCGACGCGCCGGCCACCAGCGCCTGCGACAACACCGGGTACCGGCTCCGCACCAGCACATCGGCAGCGGTGTCGGAGTTCGCCGCCTGGGCACCGATTCGCACTCCACCATCCGGAAGCTCCTCGATGCCCCGCAGCGGAAGCCGACTGATGTCGACCAGATGGCTCGGCCGCTCGACCTCCAGCTTCATCAGATCCAGCAGATTCGTGCCGCCACTGATGAACTTCGCACCCGGCCGCGACACCGCAGCCACCGCGGCCCGGGCATCCGTCGCCCGCTCGTAGGTGAAGGACCTCATGCCGGGCCCCCTTCGGAAACGATGCGGATAGCCGCGACGATGTTCGGGTAGGCGGCGCACCGACAGATGTTGCCGCTCATCCGCTCGCGGATCTCCGCACCGCTCAACGCGATCCGCGGGGACGACACGTCCGCCGTGACGTGGCTGGGCCACCCCGCCGCCGCTTCCGCGAGCATGCCGACCGCGGAGCAGATCTGACCGGGGGTGCAATAGCCGCACTGGAAGCCGTCGCACTCGACGAAGGCGGCCTGCACCGGGTGCAGATCGCCGGGCTCACCCAGGCCTTCGATCGTCACGATCTCGTCGTCCTCGTGCATCACGGCAAGCGCCAGACACGAGTAGATGCGCCGCCCGTTGAGCAGCACCGTGCAGGCGCCGCACTGACCGTGGTCGCACCCCTTCTTCGTCCCGGTCAAGCGCAGATGCTCGCGCAGCGCGTCCAGCAGGGAGGTACGCGTATCCACCTCGAGGCGCAGCCGACGACCGTTCACGTTCAGCGTGATCGCCGAGAGTGCAACGAACTCGTCCCGGCCCCGTTCGACCTCGGTCGAAGTGCCGCCCGCCAGACCGGACGACGCCGCCCACGTAGCCCCCGAATCCGACCCGCTCATGACAGTCCACCTCCGCCATTTCGTTGGTCACGCGCGCCATGACAACCATCGCCACCAGGCTCGGCCACCAGGCGGCACGCGGCGAATGTCAGCCCAGCACCGCCGAACCGACCACGAAGCGATCCGGCGCTTGCCCGTTCCTCAGCCCGTCCGCAGCGCGATGCATCACGCTGCGGACGGGGCAACCCCGACCCGAGCCAGCCTCGCCGCACACAACTCGTGCAGCCGGCGAGGCCGGCTCCATCTGCGACGGCACGTCACCCGACGGGAACCGGCACCCGCCCGAGCATGTGCTCCAGCAGTGCCGTCCACCCCGGTTCCGGCATGACAGGCGTCTCGAGCGCTCGGCCTCACCCGCTCGAAGGCCCTTGGGCAGCCGGCTGACCGCCCTGCACCCGCTGCGCCGGTCGGGCGACATCTGGCAGCGCCACGACCAGCGTGGGTCTGCGTCGACCCACCCGAGAAGTATCCGCGTCCGTCGATGCGGGCGCCATACCCTGAGCCCATCGGAGCCGCCCAGCAGCTCGTCTACAAGCAGCACCAGCGAGGCGGTTGTTGTTGATCGCGAGCTGACCTCGTTTGAGCATTGCGCGCAGGGCGTCGCTGGCGGGATCGGAGACGACCCGGACTGGCCGGCTCGGCCCAAGCGGTGCGCCGGTTCAGTCCCCGGCGCACAGCTCACGCGTGAGGATCTTGCCCACGGGGGCCGAACCCTAGAGCTACGCCTTACGAGGCTGTCGTGTCCGCGGGCGGCCGCTTCGGCTGTGGCCATCTCCAGGATGTTCCTGAAGCGGGGTGTGGGGGTCCCGTTACCCCACGACGTGCCCGTCACCACGACAGACCGCCGGTGCGACCCACCCCCTCGACGACCTGGGCGGCGGTGGCGGTGAAGCCGAACGGTGAGCTTGGCCCCCGGAGCCGGACACTGACGGTGCGCGGGGGCAGGGGCCAGGCTCGTGGTCAGCCCGACGTCGGTGGGGGGGCCGCAGAGGCGTTGCCGCGCACTGACGTCGCGGAGTCTCGTGATGCTGGGCTCGGGGCCGACACCGCGGGTTCGGATCGGCGAAGCGACGACAGGATCCCGACGAGGCCCAGAAGGATCAGCACAACCCCGAGGAGCCAAGCGAGGGTTATGGCGCTGGACACAGGCGACGAGAGCACCACGATGCCGCCCAACACGCCGATCACACCGCCCACGATCGTCCACCCTCGCCCTGCTTCGCCGCGGCCACTGATCCCATTGACGATGTCCGCCACGCCGTGGATCAGCCAGAACGCACCCAGGATCAAGGTCAGTACGACCAGGGTCTGCAGGGGCGAGCGCAGGCAGATGATCCCGGCAATGAACGACAGCACGCCCAGGACCACGGAGAGCACCTTGGCCGAGGCCGACGTGTCCGGGATCGCGAAGGCGGCGACGACCCGAAAGATGCCCACGACGAACAACTGCACCGCGAAGATGACCGCGAGCGTCACCAGCGTGATGCCCGGCCAGGCCAGCACGAGGACTCCTGCGATCACGGTGAGCACCCCGTAGGCGGCCCACCACCAGCGTGAGCGACCGACGTCGGCGACCATGTCGGCGACGTCGCGGTCCTGTCGGCGAGCTGCGTTCTCGGTCATCGGTTCCCCTCCTGACGGCCGGATGTGAGGCGGAGTCATCGTCGCCCGATCCCACCGGATGGGGCTCACCCGCGACGGGTGAGCCGTGACCGTCCTCGCCGGGCGCCCCGCCGCGCCCTTCGGCCTGCTCGGTTCCACCCAGCGGCGTTTGACACCGGGCAGCGCCGGATCAGCGATCGCGGCCCTGTTTGAGCGCGCCAGTCGCGCGGCGACATCCGGTAGGCCTCCTTGAATGCCCTCCCGAAGTGGGGGGTGTCGGTGAAGCCCCAGCGAGGAGTACCTCGAGGTCGTCGGTGATCTTCGCGACGGCCCTGCTGAGTTTGGCCCCGTAGGCGGCCTTTGAAGCTGCTCACGGCGTCGAGGGCGTGGCGACGGTCTTCGGCGTTCCAGATCTCGGCCAGGGCCATTTTCGCCCCGGGATGCGCGGACTTCGGGAGGGCGCCGAGCACGTTGGCGATCTTGTGGCACCAGCAGCGCCTCCCGCGTGGTCGGGAACACCTCGTGTAGCGCGCCCCAGAACCCGAGCGCTCCGTCGCCCATGGCGAGGACCGGTGATCTTCGGGGTCTTGCCGCGCCAGGTCGGGCAGGATCGCCGAGGAGAACCGGGCCCGCTCACCGGTGTCGGGGTCGACACGCCGGTCGTCGACCCGTGGTGCCCTCGCCTCGACCGCGCCGGCCGAGGTGAGGACCTCCGGGGCTGGTGCGAGCCGTTGCGCACCACCAGCCGGCGTCCGTTGGCGTCGCGCTCGCCGGTGAACCGGGCGATGTAGTCGTCGACCTCCGCCGCCAAGGCCTCGGCGAGCATCCGGCGGGCACCCTCGCGGACGAGCTCGTCGATCAACGACGCACCATCCGGTCGGCGGGGTCATCAGGGTCGCCAGCTCCAGGAACTACCGTGAGCACGGGCCGTACCTTCCCGACAGCGTTGCAGCGCCGGTGTTGCTTGAGAGCCTCAAGATCACAGGGAGGGTACGACCCAACGTCGTGATCCACAGGTTTCAACATTGCTCGGTATCCCGCCGACGAATGCCACCACGGCTCACCGACACCGACTGGCACCCCGCGCGATTCCAACAGCTGATCGTCCTCGGGCGGAGACAGGTCACCGAGGCCGCGCACCAGTAGGGCCCCAGGCCAGGACGGGGAGGGCGATCATCCAGTAGCCCGACTCCGAACAACTTGGGGCACATCGGAGTTCTCGGCCATGCCGGCGCTTCACAGTGCATGGCGGAGCTGTCTTCGGGAACTGATGTCGAGCTTGGTGAACACCTTGCTCAGGTGCCACTCGACGGTGCGGGGACTGAGGAACAGCTGGGAGCCGATCTCGGGGTTCGTGTGCCCGTCGCGGGCCAGCCGGGCGATCTGCGCCTCCTGCGCGGTGAGCGCGGCGAGCGTCTGGGCCGTGGGCTTGCGGACCGTCTCACCGGTGGCCAGGAGCTCGCGGCGGGCGCGCTCGGCGAACGCCTCGGCCCCGAAGCGGCTGAACCTGTCGTAGGCGGTGCGCAGATGCTCGCGGGCGTCCAGGCGCTTGTTCTCCCGACGCAACCACTCTCCATACAGGAGGTGGGCCCGGGCCAGATGCACAGCGATACGGGTGCGGGCCAGCCGGTCGATAGCCTCTCGGTACAGGGCGTCGGCGGCACGGCCGTCGCTGAGCAGTGCGCGAGAGCGGGCCTCGATGCCGAGGGCCCACTCGGTGCCGCTGGCGCCGGTGCGTTCGCCTAGCCGCCGCAGCGCGTGGGCGGCGATCTCGGGCCGGCCGCTGCGGACGCCTGCCTCGACCAGCTCGACCAGTGCCCACCCGAAGAAACTCAAATCGTCGTACTCACATGCCCGTTGAGCTGCGGCGAGCGCTCCTTCGTAGCGGCCGAGACCGTTGTACAGCACCGCGGTCGAGTATTCGGCCAACACGATCGCCCTTCCCTCGCCCCTGGCGATCGCGTCGAGTGCGCTGGCCTCGACCAGCGCCACGGTCCGGGCCTCCTGGCCACGCCAGGCGGCCAGCACCAGCGACATATAGCTGACGGGCGCGTTGCCGGTTACCTCGGTGATCGCATCGGCCTCGTCGAGCAACTCCGACGCGGCGGCGAACTCCCCGGCATGCACGTGCACGCCGGCGCGGTAGGTGACTGCGAGAGGGAGCAAGTCGAGTGCGCCGGCATCGCGAGCGAGCCGGACCTCGCGAGTGCTCAGCTCATGCCACGCCTCGTCGTCCCACAGATCCGTCGCGGTGCGGCACGCCAACCACAACCAACGGCTGTTGTCCTCTTTGCTGTCGTGCCCTCGGCGGAAGGCGTGCAGCGCTCCCTGGAGCGGTGGCACGCCCGCTGCGTAGCCCTCAGTGAACCGTGTCGCCAGACCATCCAGCAGCAGGTCGGTCGGCCGCGCCGGCAGCCGCGCCGGGGGCGCGGCACGGACGGCTCCGGCCGTCTCCAGCACCCCGTCGCCGCTGAGGCGCCCGGCAAAGATCGCCGCTCCGAACGCTTCGAGATAGGTCTCCCGCGCCAGCCCGGCGTCGAGCGGTTCGAGCCGTTCGGCCGCGGTGAGCAGCAATGGCGGAGCGTCGCTGCCGCGTCTGCGGGCAAACGCGATCTGGGCGCGCAGTCGTTCCACCCGCGCACGCTGAAGCTCGTCGAGCGGGCCCAGCTCCGCGGTCGCGAGCAGCTTCCAGGCCATGTCAGGCGCGGCGGCCATCAAGTGGACCTGTGCCGCGGCCAGCGCCCGCGCCCCCCGCCGGGCCGGATCCGACGTCAGCTCGGTCGCCCGCTCCAGAAACGCCGCCGCCGCCGCGACCCCCCCGCGGCCCCGCGCCCGGTCCGCCGAGCGCTCCAGCTCGCCGGCCACCGCCTCGTCCGGCCCCAGGGCCGCGTGGGCACGATGCCATGCCCGCCGGTCGGGATCGGCCTCCGGGTCGGTCACCTCGGCCAGCGCACGATGCACCTCCTGGCGCTCGTGAAAGGGCGCGGCCCGGTAGGCCGCCGACCGCACCAACGGATGGCGGAACCGCACCCGGGCATCGAGCTCAATCAACCCTGCGGCTTCCGCCGGCGCCGGCGCGTCGACTCCGATCCCCAGCCGCTTGGCCGCCCGCCAAAGCAGACCCGCATCGCCGACCGGCTCGGCCGCCGCGGTGAGCAGAAACCGCCGCGTCTCCCGCGGAAGCGACTCCAGCCGGCGGATGAAGCTGAGTTCGATCCGGCTCGCCAGCGGCCGGGAGCCGGGCAGCCCGAACCCGCCCGCCACCTCGGCCGGCGTCAACCCCCGAGGCAACTCCAGCAGCGCTAGCGGATTGCCCCTAGTCTCAGCCACGAACCGGTCCCGCACCCGCTCGTCCAGCCGCCCGCGGATCGCCGACGCCAACAACAGGCGGGCATCGGCATCGCCGAGCCCCTCGACCACGAGCTCCGGCAGGCCGTTGAGCTCCCGCTCGTCGCTCGGTTCCCGCACCGCGAACACCACGGCCACTGGGTCGGCCAGCAACCGACGTGCGACGAACGCCATCGCCTGCACCGAGGCCCGATCCAGCCACTGGGCGTCATCGACAAGGCACACCAGCGGCCGCTCGGCGGCCACTTCGGACAGCAATGTCAAGACCGCCAGACCCACCAGGAACCGATCCGGGGCGGCGCCCTCGCGCAACCCGAACGCGACGCGCAGCGCATCCCGTTGCGGACCCGGCAGATCCTCCACCCGCTCCAGCATCGGGGAGCACATCTGATGCAGCCCGGCAAACGCGAGCTCGACCTCGGACTCCACGCCCCCGACCTGGGCGATGCGGCATCCCGACGCCCGCCCGCGCACATACTCCAACAGGGCCGACTTGCCTACCCCGGGCTCACCTCGCACGACCAGCACCGAACTCCGGCCCGACCGCACCCCGTCCACCAGGCGATTCAGCGCCTCGAACTCCCGGGTCCGGCCACGCAACCCGGACCCGGGATGGCCGCTGGACATAGCCATGACCAATGGTAGAGGCGGCGGCCGCTCGATTAGCAAGGGACGCCGACTCGCACAGTGACCGCCAGCGAGGCCGCGCTGGCGGCGTACGGTCCGGGCAGCACGCCGACGCGTCGATCAGAGGGTCGAACACCAACCGGTCCGGGACCGGCTGGGGTGTCAGCCACATGGCGGGGTCGGGGAGATCTGCCTGGGCGGTCCGCACACCTTCATGAGCCCGACGGTTCCGCTCGGTAATGCGACCCCGAGCCCCGACGGGGGTCCGCGACCTCAAGAGCTTATGCAGAGGCTCCATGTTGCCGGGATCCCTGGCCGCACTCCCCAGGGTGGTGGCCCGGGACTTCGCCGGGCGCGCTCGGCACCTCGTCGTACGACACTGGCCAGTGCCGATTACTCGGGCCGGAATCGGGAAGCTGGTAGCCAGGGCTCCCGGCCCACGGGAGGACGCTCGTGCAGGAGCCCACCCCCGACGCCTGGCACATCGGTGGCTTATTCCTACGCAGGAGAGACGGCCTGGTCCTCTTCGCCGCTGATCCACCGATCCGGCTGGCCCTACGCCGAGGGGCCAGCCCACCACCAGAGGACATCTCTATGACCACGGCAACCACGCGCTCAGTTCCACCGTACGTGCGCGAGGACGCAGTCCAGCGAGGGGTCGCGGCGGACTTCCGCGACCGGGCGAACGCGATCGCCCAGCTCGCCACGGCGCTGGCCGAGGGCCGAGCCCCGGGCGGCCCGGCGGCCGTCGAGTGCCTCTCTGCGCAGGTCGCGGCCGCGTACACACCGGGCGGCAGGGGGTAGGAGGCGCGCTCACCCGCGGAGGCGAGGTACGAGTCCCCCTGCAACATCTCGCCATCCGGCTGAGTCCGATGCGCCAGCGACCGCCGTTCCGGCTCGTGTGCCAGGCATTCTCGGGCGCAGGCTGGATTCCACAGGCAGGACAGTCTCACTACGAGGTAAGGACACCGACCTGATGGTCAGTTGGCGAGCACTTTCCAAGATCGCAGTCGCCGCGGGACTCGCGACAGCGATGTTGTCCGCATGCTCTTCGGCGTCGGCTTCACCGGCGCCAACCGCGCAGGCGCAGCAGGTTGCCGGTGGCGTGCACAACGTCGTTCTGGTGCACGGTGCGTACGCGGATGGTTCGTCGTGGTCGGATGTCATCGAGCGTCTGCAGGCGGCCGGGATGCATGTGACGTCCGTGCAGAATCCTCTCACCTCGGTCGCGGACGATGTAGCGGCCACCCAACGGGCCCTCGCGCTACAGGACGGACCGACAATTCTCGTCGGTCACTCCTACGGCGGAACGGTCATCTCGCAGGCCGGGGACGCCCCGAATGTTGTCGGTCTCGTGTACATCGCAGCCCGCGCACCGGATGCAGGTGAGGACTACACCGCACTCGCGGCCCGGTTTCCCACACCACCCGCGAACGCCGGGCTCGTCAGATCGGGCGGCTTCGAACAGTTGAGCCAGGACGCGTTCCTGACCGATTTCGCCGGCGGCGTGCCCAGAAGCCGGGCTCTTGCGCTCTACGCCGCCCAGGGACCCATCTCGACTTCACTGTTCTCAGGCAGGACCACCGTCGCGGCGTGGCGGAACAAGCCCACCTGGTACGCGGTCTCCACGCAGGACAAGACGGCCTCACCCGAGCTCGAACGCTTCCTCGCCAATCGCATGAAAGCAACGACCGTCGAGCTCGACACCAGCCATCTGTCAATCGTGACGCAACCCGACGCGGTCACGAAACTGATCCTCGACGCCGCGGCATCCGCCGCCCCCCACACCCCGGCGAGCACCCCCGGTCAGCCGAAAACCGGTGTCGCCGGGCAGTGATCTACCGCGGGTCAAGTGAGCAGCCCTACCAGGTCGCCGTTTTGCGGTCGGTCACATTTCGAATGGAGTTACTGATGAGTAATACCACTGGCGCTCGCTGGGGTGTGCATCGGAAGGAAGGTAGTGACATGGCAACGAAGTCTGAGGGGATGGGCTCGGGTGATCCGGCGACGGCCGGCGGTGCCGGCCATGGCGGGCAGCGCTCACCGATTGTCTGGCAGGCACTGAGCGCCCTGTTGCTCCTGGCGATGGGCGGGATCCACCTCGACCTCGTCGTCAACGGCGTCGGCGGCGTGCTCGGCGTGCTGTTCGTGCTGAACGCGGTCGGCGCGCTCGTGCTGGCGATCGCCATCGTCGTCCTCCGACGGGCGCCGCTGCTGGTGGCGAGTGTGCTGAGCGTGCTGTTCATGGTGGGCACGTTGCTCGCGCTGGTGCTCGCGTTGACCATCGGACTCTTCGGTATCCGCGAGACGCTGGACTTCCAGCTGGTGTCGACCACGCTCGTCGTGGAGTCGATCGGCACCATCGTGCTCATGGTGACAACTGCCCTGGTGTTCCGGAGGCGGTCCCCGTCAGACCGGCAGCCGCCGAGCGAAGGACGGTCGTGAGTCCTGTGGCCTTGGAATACGGATTGCTCGGACCGGTACATATATCCCACGACGGGCGCGAGCTCGACCTGGGGACGCCGCAACAGTGCGCGGTACTGGGACTGCTCTTACTTGCGAAGGGCCGCCCGCTGTCTCTCGAACACCTCGTTGACGGTCTTTGGGGAGATAGCGCTCCTGCTGCCGCCGCGGCTACCGTCCGAACCTATTTGTCCCGGTTGCGGCGTGTCTTACCGAGCGCTCGGCCGGGCTCGAGCATCACATCCGTGCGTGGTGGTTACCTACTGTCGATCGAGCCCGCGTCGCTGGACCTGACCCTGTTCGACCAGCGGGTTCGGCGTGCCCGCGAGGCACGCGACGCCGGTGATCCGCTCCAGGCGGTGACGGAACTGCGTACGGGCCTGGCGCTGTGGCGGGGCGAGGCGCTGGGCGGGGCCAGGGGTGAGTACGTCCGCGCCGAGCGCGATCGGCTGCAGGCGCGGCGCCTGCTGGCGCTGCAGGACCGCATCGCGCTGGACATCGAACTGGCGCGCCATGCCGAGGTGCTGCCGGAGCTGGCAACGCTGACGCGGTTGCATCCGTTGGAGGAGCGGTGGCGGCAGTTGCACATGCTCGCCCTCTACCGCAGCGGGCGCCAGGCAGATGCCCTGCAGGTCTACCGGGACGTGCACGCGTTGCTCGTTTCCGAGCTCGGTATCGAGCCGGGACGGGAACTGCGAGAACTGCACAGCCGGATCCTGATTGCCGACCCCGACCTCGATTCCCCGACCCCACCGCCCGCGCAGAGACTCAGTCTCCCCCCGCACACCGCACCCGAGGACGCCGATGACGCACCGGGGACGACCTCGCCGGGACGTGGGCCAACTCCTGTCCAGCGCTTGCTGGCCGGGCGCCTGTGGGCAGCGCGCCAGCACTCCTTCGTCGGCCGGGGTGCCGAGCGGGCATTGTTCGCCTCCGCGTTACGCGGGACAGGGCAGGGCTTCGCCGCGCTGTACCTGCACGGCCCGGCCGGGATCGGGAAGTCCACCTTGCTGCGGCAGCTGGCCGACGACGCGACGGCGGCCCACCGACGCGTCGTGCCCGTTTGTGGTCGTGTCGTCGGGGCATCGGTGGCCGCGTTCACCGATGCTGCCTCGCCGGCGCTGTCCGATCCGCGAGCGGTGCTGATGATCGATGCCTTCGAGTGGTGCGGCGACCTGCAAGGGTGGCTCCGCGAGCGATTCCTTCCCCAGCTACCCGACGGCGTGGTCGTCGCGCTGGCCGGGCGGCAACCCCCGGAGCCGGCGTGGCGTTTCGACCCGTCCTGGTCCGGTGCCCTACTGGTTCACGGCCTCGGTGACCTGTCTGTGCCCGAGGCCGATCAGCTGTTGGAATCGCGCGGGATGCCCGATGGTGTCCGCGAGTCAGTGCTGGCATTCGCCGGCGGGCACCCACTGGCCCTGTCACTGGGCGCCGAAGTGGCCCGGCGGTGCGTTTCGGCGGCCGGCCGCGGGAGACCCGGAGACGAGGTACTCCAGACGTTGCTCACCGAAGTGATCGAGACGGCGCCTTCCCCCGACCACCGGATGGCCCTGCACCTCTGCGCCCACTCCGATACCACCAGCGAGCAGTTGCTCCGGGCCGTCAAGCCCGGGCAACGACACCGCCCACGCCAACCCGGCCGAGCTTTACGCCTGGCGTTGAAGGAGCGTTCGCTGCCGCTCCACGCCAGCGATCAGGTAACCGATTGACACGTAGCGCGCGCAATGGAGATCGAATGCTCGATAGAGACGAACGCGATAAGTTGGGAGAGATCGAGCGGCAGATCAATGCCGCAGATCCTGAGCTTGCCGCCTATTTGCGGGACGGGCAGCGCTGCCGCCCGCGGGCAAGTACCCGAATCCGCCTGCTGCGAGTGATGATCGCGCTGCTGGTGCTGTTCACGGCCGTATTGCTGGTGCTCGGGTTGCCGACCGGTGGCCTGGCCGTGGCCGCGGTCGCTGCGGGTCTGTGGTGGCTGCGGGTCTGACCGGACAGGCGACACAGTGGGAGGATGGCCCACCTTCCGTTGCTCACCCCCGGGGCAAGCCTCTCCAACACGGTCATCCGACCAGGGACGGGCGCTCGTCAGAGTCAGACGGCGAAGGGGTCGGCGGTGTGGTCGCATCGTGGTTACGCGACGGTGCCGGGCTGACCCGTGAGGCCGTGACGGTCGGCGTAGACGACAACGTGGACCCGGTCCCGTGGTTTCTGTCCGTTTTCACCTATTCGGCCACCGTCAGGACGGCCCGGCGGGAATCGGTCGGGCGTGGCGCGGCTCGGCAAAAAATTCGGTAAGAGAAATGCAATTGGAAACTCCCAGTGAGCTCTCGATCTACCCTTGCACCCTTTATGGCCGGCATCGCCGCTGGTCAGCCGACGGGACGTAACATCGCGTTCTGGACGAGCTGCGTCGGGGCTCCGGCGGCGCGCTGATGCGCACGGAGCACGCCAGCGTCGATGGCGACGATCCACTCGGGGCCTTCATGAACGTCCGCGTCGCGACGCAGCTCTACTCGTGGGTGCCATCACCTGATCAGCGACGATGCCGGTTATAGACGGTCTCGGCGACTGCTGAGGTAGTGCGGGGGCGCTCTCGTCAGACGGGTGCTGCCTGGCGGGGTCAGGTCGTGGGGGAGATCGCGAATCTTCAATTCCCGGACTCACTCGGCACACCGGGTTAGCCCGGGCTTTTCACCGGCAGGATGCGTGAGGGGTGTTTGAACGGCTGAAAGGTGCCTCTGAGCAGCAAGGGATGTGGCTTGTCGAGGGCCATGTCCGCGCTAGATCAGGAGCACCTTCCAGGTGAGCAAGCGTAGTGGGTTCTACCCGTGCCCGGCCGTGGACACGGCTGGGTCGAATGTCGGGTCGCAGGCCGGTGGGCTGCTGCTGACCGAGGCGGGTCGGGCGGTCGGACTCGACCGCGCCCTGTCCGCGGCACTCGCGCCCTGGCGGGGCCCGAACGCGGTGCACGACCCCGCCAAGATCGTGCTCGACCTGGCGGTGATGATGCTGGCGTTGGGCGGGGACTGCCTAGCCGATGTCGCACTGCTGCGCGCTGAGCCGGGTGTCCACGGCCTGGTGGCATCGGATCCGACGGTGTCGCGGACGATCGATCGGCTCGCCGGCGACCCGGCGCGGGCGCTGGCCGCGATCGGCGCCGCGCGGGCGGCAGCCCGTGCCGCGGCGTGGCGGCTGGCCGGGGAGCACGCCCCGGACCACCACATCCACGCGAGCGCCCCGCTGGTCATCGACGTGGACGCCACCCTGGTCACCGCGCACTCGGACAAGGAGGGCGCGGCGCCGACGTTCAAGCGCGGGTTCGGGCACCACCCGCTGTGGGCGTTCGTCGACCACGGCCCGGACGGCACCGGGGAGCCGCTGTCGGTGCTGCTGCGCCCGGGCAACGCCGGTTCCAACACCGCCGCCGACCACATCACCGTGCTGCGCGACGCGCTGCGCCAGCTGTCCGGGCACCGACGCGGGACCCGTCCCGGCCGGAAGATCCTGATCCGGGCCGACGCGGCCGGCTGCACCCAC
This sequence comes from Pseudonocardia sp., assembly GCF_025465255.1. GTDB lineage: Bacteria > Actinomycetota > Actinomycetes > Mycobacteriales > Pseudonocardiaceae > Pseudonocardia. Next base: position 9,073 of record NZ_JAODNI010000165.1, on the reverse strand, counting down.
GACCTGCTGGACTGGATCGTCGGGCAGCGGCTGTCCTACTCGGTCGGGTTCACCCTGCCCGAGGGCATCACCGGCGAGCTCGCGAAGATCCCGCAGCGGGACTGGCAACCCGCCTACGACGCCGACGGCGAACCCCGCCCGGGAGCCTGGGTGCTGGAGGTGACCGGGCTACTCGACCTGCGCCGCTGGCCACGCGGGATGCGGGTGATCGTGCGACGCGAGCGCCCGCACCCGGGCGCGCAGCTGCGGCCCACCGACGCCGACGGGCACCGGCTCACCGCGTTCGCCACCAACACCGCGCCCGGCGGGCCCGGCCGCCAGCTCGCCGACCTGGAGCTGAGGCACCGCCGTCGGGCCCGCGCCGAGGACCGCATCCGGGTGGCGAAGGACACCGGCCTTCGCAACCTGCCCCTGCACGACCTGGACCAGAACCGGATCTGGTGCGCCCTCGTCGCTCTCGTCGCCCTCGCAGTCGAGCTCACCGGGTGGGCGCAGCTACTCGCACTGGCCGAGCATCCGGCGCGGCGGTGGGAGCCCAAGCGGCTGCGGCTGCGCATGTTCTCCCTCGCCGGCCGGCTCGCCCGCACCGGCCGCCGCACCGTGCTGCACCTGCCCCGGCACCCACCCTGGGCCCCGCTGCTGCTGCAGGCGATCGCCACACTGCGCGCACTCGCCGTTCCCGGCTGACCGGGACCGTTCCCGTCCCGACGACACCCCGCCCGGCCCCTGGAACCGGCGACCCGAGCGACCTCGGGCGAACCGTCATACCCATCCGGCAGAATCACGCCGCGACGACCGACACCACCCAGTCTCGATCACCGCCCGGCACACGACGAAAGATCCGGGCCAGCTCGGGTATGCAGCGAACCGGATCCGACTCACGCGCATCGAGTACAAGGTTGCCAAAGGTTGTTCTTCCCGTTATGACGCTCACGAGGTTGCGGTTCGCCGGTCCCCCGATGGCACGATTGGCGGTCGACAGGATCTCCTTGACAATGGCGCTGTCCATCACGTCGGCTCCGGCTACTACGAATGGCGCTCGCGTCCGCCCTCGGCGTCGCTCGGCCGCTGGAGACCGCTCTCTTCCGATGGTGTGGCGGGTGACTGGTGTTCGCCCGCTTCGACCACCGCGCCGTTCGGCTGCTGTGGTTGGCCGGTGAGCCGGCTGATCGGGTAGGGCAGGGGCGCCAGCGGGTGGCGGCGTACCTGGACGATCTGGTAGACGGTGAAGCCGATCAACAGAGCGAACAGCGCGGCCGAGCCACCCAAGGTGCCCCAGCCCAGGCCGCCCTCATCGGCCGGCTTGGTCAGCGAGTCGCCCCCGGCCGCGCCCAACGGGCGGGTCAGGATGAACGCCAACCAGAACAACACCGTGGTGTTGATATCGGTCAGGTAGTGCGCGGCCACGATCAGCAGCATCATCCCGGAGATGACGAAAAATGCGTTGCGGAATCCCAGGCCGGTGTCGTTGGCGAGCCAGTCACCGCTGGAGGTGCCCAGGGTGTTGGAGATGAGGATCGCGATCCAATAGAGGATCTCGCCCTTACGGCTGGCGATGTTCTCCACGTCGTAGGTCTGCCCGGTGCGCCACCACACCAGAAACACGATCGCCAGCAGGGCCGTGAGGATGACCGCGCCCCAGGCGTAGCCGATCCCGTTCTGGGCGCTGCCGTGGCCGAACCCGCGGTTGGAGAAGTCGGATATCTCAGTACCCACCATGCTCGTGCCCAGGACCACCGTCCAGAACAGGGCCGGGCGAAACCGCTTGGCTTTGACCTGGGCCGCCACAACGACCAGGAAGAACACCAGGAAGACCAACGCGGTGGCGACGTAGCCGACCTTGAGGGTGATCCCCAACAGATCCCCGGCGGTCTCTCCCAGGGTGACGGCGAGCGTCTTCAAAATCCAGAACAGCAACGTCACGTGCGGGAGCTTGCGCAGAACATAACGGGTCGGATGATCCGTAGCTTCCGAACCGAACGACCCAGGAATGAGCGGGAACATCGTCGCTGTCTCCGTTCTTGAATGTCCAGTTGGCGCGGGCGGCATGGGATGTGCCGGCGCATTGTGCGCGTTGGATGTGGAATGAAGATATCCACCAAGGGCGAGACCAGTGATGTGGGCATCGTCGACGCGGAGCAGCCATATCGCCAACGCTTCTCAAGGAGATGCACGCCGCTCGAGTCGACCACTAAACACCTGGAACAGTATACAGACGGGACGAGTGAAGCCGTTGACAGCCTTTTTAGCGAACCTCTTACTCAGAGTTTGCCGTCCGCTATCCATTGCCGCCGCAAGGCCCGGTTGCAATGCCTTGTTTTGCGCTATTCCAACCGAACGTCCCGGTCCGGTCCGCCCCCACGGGCGGCCGCGAGTGCGAGTCGGCGGACATCAGCCCGGGCCGTCTCCGGCAGCGCCGGCTCGATGTCCTCGACGCAACTCGGTCGCGGGCCGCCCCGGCCCTGATCGGTACCGCGGCCGAGCCGGCCGATGCCGGGCCGAACCGGCGGCGTTGCGCTACCGGTTGCTGCATGTGGCCGCCCGGATCACCGCGGACAGCGACGGCTGTTCCTCGGTATCGACTCCGCCTGGCCGTGGCGCCGCGAGCTCGCCGCCGCGTTCGCCCGCCTCCACGCCCTGCCCCAGCCGATCACCTGACCGGCGACACCTTCCTGACCATCCACAACGGACAGACCCGGACACGCCGACCACCGCGCCGGCCGGCTCGGTGTTGGTGGCGTGCTCGCTAGTTGGTCCAGGTCAGGGAGCCAGGACGCGGCGGGCGGGGTCGATGATCAGCCGGTTGAACAGACGACAGATCTCGGTGCAGGTCAGCGCGATCAACCCCAGGTGGTGCCGGGTGCTGAGTGCATTCGGCGGCGGCGAGCACGGCCAGTAGGGCGTGGGCGAGCATCGCGATCAGGGTCCAGCGCCGCCACGGGACCCAGCGCCGGACCTGATGCTGGTCAAGCCCGGTCAGGCCCGGTCAGGCCCGGTCAAGCCCTTGCCGCCCTGGAAGGTTTCCTCGACGGTCCAGCGGGAGCCGGCGACGCGGACCGGCTCGGCGAGCGGGACCGGGTGGGGGAGTAGCAGCGGTAGAAGGCCAGCTCACGAGTTCGGGGGGTGGCGGCGCATCAGCAGCCGGCGGCGCCCGGGCCCCTCGATGTCGATGAGGGCGAGGGAGTGCCGCGCCGAGCGAGATCACCAAGTCCGGCTGGAGTATTAGCTCATTTGAGTCGCGTCAAGTGCGCGTTGATTGAACGTTTATCGATCATGCTTAACGTCGGTGGCATGAGTTTCACGACCTTTAGCGGCATTGTTCCTGTTTCGGACCTCGACCCGTACACCGACGCGGTGTTGAATCCGTGGCTGGGGTACCGGCAGCTGCGCGAAGCGGGTCCCGCTGTGGCCGTGCCGACCACCTACGCGGGCTCCGAGGTGAGCCCGGTGGGGCTTGAGCGAAGCGGAATGAACGACCACTGGTGCCGATCTTCGGGTGCCGCTAGTGGCAGGCCCGTCTTCGCCCTGGGTCATACGGGATGCATCGTCCAGGGAGAGCGGGCAAACCCGGGCGGACACAGCTTCCCGGGCCGGGGAGCGACGGGACGATGAAGACCGCACGTCTGCCCGTACAACGAAATATCGGAAATGGCGATGACCGACATCGCGCACCGCGTCTGCGTACGCGCACCAGGTTCCGATTTCAATCCCTACGCCGGCGGCACCCCTGAAGTCTGTCTTGTACCGCCGGTCAACGCGTTTGTGAAACGCGACCGAAGTAATGATCGAATCACAACAATCCTCGCCCCCGCCATGATCTGGGAGGTTTTCAATGCCTACTTTGTGTCGTCCTGCCGTGATGGTTCCCGAGTTCGTAATCACGCAAGAAGAAACCTTGGAGATCGCGCGTCGGCTGCATGCCGACAATCCGCGCCTCCCGCTCGCCCTGCGGCTGATCAAGAATACCGGCGTGCGCAAGCGGCACATCATCCGGCCGATCGGGGAAACTCTGGAGCATCCAGGTTTCGAGATCCGCAACCGGATCTACGAAGAGCACGCCAAGGCGCGTGTTCCCGAGGTCATCCGGAGGGCGCTCGACCATGCCGGACTGGACGAATCCGACATCGACGTCATCATCTACGTGTCGTGTACCGGCTTCATGATGCCGTCGATGACCGCATGGCTGATCAACGCCATGGGTTTCCGCCCCGAAACCAGGCAGATTCCGATCTCCCAGCTGGGCTGCGCGGCAGGGGGTGCGGCGATCAATCGGGCCCACGACTTCTGCACGGCGTATCCGGACGCGAACGCGTTGATCGTGTCCTGCGAGTTCTGCTCGCTGTGCTACCAGCCGTCGGACGATGACATCGGTTCCGTGCTGTCCGCCGGGCTGTTCGGCGACGCGGTCGGCGCGGCGGTGGTGCGCGGTGCGGGGGGAACCGGGGTGTCGTTGCAGCGCAACAGCTCCTACCTCATCCCGAACACGGAGGACTGGATCTCCTACGCGGTCAGGTCCACCGGTTTCCACTTCCAGCTGGACAAACGCGTGCCGACCACGATGAAGCCGCTCGCGCCGGCGCTGCGCGGCCTGGTCGACGACCACGGCTGGGACGTGGAGAACCTGGACTTCTACATCATCCACGCCGGGGGCCCGCGCATCCTCGACGATCTGTCCACCTACCTCAAGGTCGACGGCCACGCGTTCCGGCACAGCCGGGCCACGCTCATCGAGTACGGCAACATCGCGAGCGCGGTGGTGCTCGACGCGCTGAACCGGCTGTTCGCCGAGGGCCACGTCGAGGACCAGGGGCGCGGCGTGATCGCCGGGTTCGGCCCGGGCATCACCGCGGAGATGGCCATCGGTACCTGGGTCCGCGACCAGTTCGCCAACGGTAACGGCTCCGGCCGCGCTCGGCTCGGCGCCAACCGACTGACGGTCGGGTTCTGACGCCGCTGCGCCACCCGGAAACACCCCGGAGACAGCGCCCACCCGGAGACAGCTGCCTCGGACGACTGCGTTGGCCCGGCTCAGGCGTGCACTGCGCGAGCTCCGGGTGGAGGGCCAGGGCATTCACGCCATCGGCCCGCTGCTCGCCGACGTATTGGACGCCCCCGTTTTCCGGCGGCCGAGCACGACACCGCACTGCTGGATCACTGGATCGCGGTCCAGCCGTCGGCGGCGGCGTCCGGCCGGTAGGCCACCCGGTCCACGGCGGTCGCCGCCTGATCCCGACCAAGGCGGTTCCCGGGCCACCGGTATCCGCCATCTCCCGGTTCGCGCCCACGGAAGCCGTCGGGCAGAACCGTGAACAACGTTCACCGGCAACGTTTGCCACAACAGCAACATTCGCCCACAACAAGGAGGCACCCTCGATGAGCACCGTGCGACGAGACATCTCTCCCACCTTCACCCTCGGCAAGGACATGCCCGTGCGTCGCCTCGGCTACGGCGCGATGCACCTGACCGGGCCTGGCTTCTGGGGCCCCCCGCCGGACCCGGATGCGGCCGTGCGGGTGTTACGCCGCGCCGTCGACCTCGGCGTCACCTTCATCGACACCGCCGACTCCTACGGCCCCGATTTCAACGAGCAGATCATCCGCCGTGCCCTGCACCCCTACCCGGAGCATCTGGTCATCGGTACCAAGGGCGGAATGCTGCGCTCCGGCCCCGAGGACTGGGTCCGCGGTGACCGCGAGCCCTACATCGTCGCCCTCGGCCGGCCCGAGTACCTGCGCCAGCAGGTCGAGTTGAGCCTGTGCAATCTCGGACTCGAACGCATCGACCTCTACCAGCTCCACCGCATCGATCCGATCGTGCCGCTCGCCGACCAGATCGGCGAACTGGCCCGGCTCCAGGAGGAGGGCAAGATCCATCACATCGGGGTGTCCGGGCAGCCCGAAGTCACCGTGGACCAGCTCACCCAGGCTCGCGAGATCGCCGACATCGTCGCGGTGGAGAACCTCTACAACATCGCCGACCAGAGCAGCGAGGACGTGCTGCGCTACGCCGAGGAGCACGACATCGCCTTCATCCCCTGGTTCCCCATGGGCCATGGCGACCTCACCGGCCCGGACAGCCCTCTTGCCACGGTGGCCAAGGAGTACGGGGCCACGCCGGCGCAACTCGCGCTCGCCTGGCTGCTGCACCACTCGCCGAACATCCTGCTCATCCCCGGCACCTCCTCGGTCGTTCATCTCGAGGAGAACCTGCAGGCGGCCGACATCAAGCTCGACGACAACGACATGGCGGCGCTTTCGGAAACGGCGTCGGCGGCAGTGCCATGGCGGCCGTCAGTGGCACAGGCCTGACCCATTCAGCCCGGACAGGAGAAGTCATGAGCACGACAGAATCCACCGTCGCCGTCCGCTCCGGTGCGCACCCTAACGTCGAGATCCTGCGCGCCGTCTACGCCGACCTGACCCGCCTCGGCGAATTCGCCGCCGACGACGTCGTCCTGCATCCCGCGGAGGGAGGCGCCGACCATGTCGGCAGGCAGGCGGTCGTGGGCAAGGAACGCGACCTGATCGGCTTGACGGGCGGCACCCTACTCATGGACGTGGAGCACATCACCGCGAACGACTATTACGGAGCCGTTCTCGGCATCCTGCGGGCACGCCTCAACGGCAACGACCTCGCGGTGCCCTTCTGCGGGCTGTGGCGTTTCAGCGACGGTTTGATCGTGGAGCACTGGGAGAACGCCTACGACCTAGTGGTTCGTTAACGAGATAGGTTCACCGCCCTCGGTGTTGTGGGATCGTGGTGGATGGCCGTGATCGTGGAGGTGTCGCCGACCGCGAGGTCCTGGAGTCCTGGCTGCGGCCCCGTCGATGCCGGCGGGCCTGGTGCGGCGGGCGCGGATCGTGCTGCTGGCCGCGGACGGGGTTCCGGTCACCGACATCGTGGAGCGGGTCGGGGCGTCGAAACCAACGGTGATCGCCTGGAGGAAGCGGTACGCGGCCGAGGGCGTCGGCGCCCCGAGAGCCTGCTGCGCCGGCTCGCCGGGGCCGGTGTGCCGGCCGGGCGGGTGCGCGGCATCGACGAGGTCTACGCCTGGGACCAGACCGCCAGCCAAGGGCTAGTCATCGACGTCGAACACGCCACCCTGGGCCGGATCAGCCTGCCCGGTCCGCCGCTGCGGTTCTTCGACGGCAATGAGCGGGAACGCCCCGGCGCCGGCACACGGCACCACGGCGCTCGACCAGCACGGACCCGCCCTGCGCGCGGAGTTCGGCCTCGCCCGACCGGTCGGGCCTGGGGTGGCCGGGTGATGAACACCCAGGCAGCACGGCGGTCGGCCGTCCTTGTAACCATGAGAGGAGATCGGCCTGTGAGTTCTTGTGTCCGAAAGATTCGATCTGTCCGGGCCGCGGTAGTCGCGCTGACCCTGCTAGGCGCGACGGCATGCGGCCAAGCCGCGGCGTCCGGCCCACCGCCCCAAACCCAGCCCACCGCGGCCGACAACGTGACAGTCCCGGCGCAGCTCGCCGTTCCCGCCGGCCAGCGTCTTGTGACCACGCTGCAGGTCGATCATGGCTCACAGGTCTATGCATGCGCCCACGGCGCATGGACGCTGAAGGAGCCCGCCGCGGTCCTCAAGTCCGGCACCGAGGAAGTCCTGCACACCGCCGGACCGGAGTGGATCTCAACAAATGACGGCAGCGCGGTCACCGGAGCGACCAGCGCTATGGTTCCGGTTCCGGCGGCGGTACCTGAGTTGCTCTTGAGAGCCACCGCACACCGGGGCAGCGGGGTGTTCGGTGCGGTCTCCTACATCCAACGCCTGGACACCCACGGCGGCCTCGCTCCGGCGGGGGGGTGCACCGACGGCGCAATTCAGGCCGTCGGATACTCCGCGCAGTACCGCTTCTACCAGCCCGCGTCGTAGCCGAACCAGCGAACCCCGTTAGCCAACTGAGGCCCGGTCCGGCAACTGCCCAACTGAATAACCCGCGGTCGGGCACCTGCGTCCGCGTCGGTCAGCTGGCCGCGGCATCACAGTCGCCGTCGTCGGCCTCGCTAGGCTGCGCGCCCTGCGAGGGCGTGGTGGTTGACGCCGGCGACGTCCGGCGGCTGGCCGTTTTCGCAGGTCAGATCATGTAGAGGTAGATCGTGACAGATATTGTTGTGGGAGAAGACTCGCCGGGTGTCACTCGCGGACCATGGCGAGACCCTTGTGCTCGGCGAAGTCCTTGACGTTGAAGGTCGCCAGCGGCAGGTCTCGGACCAGGCGACTCGCCGCGATCCAGCTGTCGTTGACCGGCCGAGTTCGGCCGCGGAGCTGTGCGTAGGCCTGGAGTTCCCCCGCGCGTCCTGCGGCCGAAGTCAACGGCCTCGCGGGCTAGCCCTGACATCGCCTCGCAGGTACCTCTGACTTTGCGTCGCGGGCGACTCTGGTTTCCGGTCCTGCGCTGGGGCGCTGTTACTCCTCGCTCATGGCGGCGGGGATGGTGTCGGGCACGCTGGGGGCGGGCTTGGGCTGGCCATGGAAGACGAAGTGGGCCTTGTCCTGCGCGGCCCGTGTGGTGTCGGCGGGGTCGAAGCCTTCGGTGTCGATGGTGACGATCTGGCCGGGCGCGATCTCACCGAACAGGAGCTTCTCCGAGAGCTTGTCCTCGATCTCACGCTGGATCGTGCGGCGCAGCGGCCGCGCCCCGAGCACCGGGTCGAAGCCCCGGCGGGCGAGCAGCGTGCGCGCGTTCGGCATCAGCTCGATCGCCATGTCCTTGGTCCGCAGCGCCGCCTCGACCCGAGCGATCATCAGATCCACCATGGAGACGATCTGCGGCTCGGTCAGCGGGTGGAAGACGATGATGTCGTCGATGCGGTTCAAAAACTCCGGCCTGAAGTGCTTCTTCAGCTCGTCGTTGACCTTCGTCTTCATCCGCTCGTAGCTCGACGCCTCGTCGTTGCTCTGCGCGAAGCCGAGCCCGACCGCCTTCGAGATCTCCTGGGTACCCAGGTTCGAGGTGAAGATCAGCACGGTGTTCTTGAAGTCGACCGTGCGACCCTGACCGTCGGTGAGACGGCCGTCCTCGAGGACCTGCAGGAGCGTGTTGTAGATCTCCTGGTGGG